>CAZEGY010000048.1:2888-14528 GCA_964511815.1 uncultured Rhodovulum sp. | reverse complement strand
CCCCGCCGCGGCGCCGTCCGGCCTCGTCCTCCACCACTGGCCGGCGCGCGGGCCGACCCGCGCCGTCATCCTCGCGCTCCACGGCTTCGGCGACGCGGGCGAGCTCACCTTCGAGGGCGCCGCCCGCGCCTGGACCGCCCGCGGCATCGCCGTCTACGCCCCCGACCAGCGCGGCTTCGGCGCCAACCCCAGCCGCAAGCGCTGGCCCGGCGACGCCGCCCTCGTCGCCGATGCCGTCGCCCTCGCCGCCCGGCTCCGCGCCCGCCACCCCGGCGTGCCGCTCGTCGTCGTCGGCCACTCGATGGGCGGCGGCGTCGCCCTCGCCGCCGCCGCCGGCGGCCTCGACGCCGACGGCCTCGTCCTCGCCGGCCCGGCGATCGCCGGCGGCGACGCCCTCAACCCCCTCGTCCGCGCCGGCAGTCGCGCCTTCGCCACCCTCGCCCCCGACCGGCGCTGGACCGGCGAGGGCCTCGTCGCCATCCACCCGACCGACAACCTCGACATCCTCGCCCGCGTCGCCTCCGACCCCCGGCATTTCGCCGACCCGTCGAGCCGCGAGCTCTACGGCCTCGTCCGCCTGATGGACCGCGCCGCCGCCGCCGCGCCCTCGGTCACCCTGCCGACGCTCGTGCTCATCGGCGCCCACGACGAGGTGCTCCGCCCCGCACGGGTCGCCACCGTCGCCCGCCGCATCCCCGGCCTCGTCGCCTTCGTCGACTACCCCGACGGCTGGCACTGGCTCTTCCGCGACCGCCAGGCGCCGAAGGTCTGGAACGACGTCGCCACCTTCGTCCTGGACCCGGGCTCGACCCGGGCCCGACCCGCGCCCCCTTGATCCCGCCGGCCGCCGCGCCATTGTTGCGCCCGTGACGCCAACCGGACAGGACAGATGACCAAAGCGATCGAACTCTACTACTGGCCGACCCCGAACGGCCACAAGATCACCATCGCCCTCGCCGAGATGGGCCTGCCCTACACCCTCCGCCTCGTCGACATCGGCAAGGGCGACCAGTTCGCGCCCGAGTTCCTGAAGATCTCCCCGAACAACCGCATGCCGGCGATCGTCGACCCCGACGGCCCCGACGGCCGGCCGATCTCGGTCTTCGAGTCGGGCGCGATCCTCCAGTACCTCGCCCGCAAGACCGGCCAGTTCTACGGGACGACCGAACGCGAGCGCGTCGAGATCGAGGAATGGCTGTTCTGGCAGGTCGGCGGTGTCGGCCCGATGGCGGGCCAGGCCCACCACTTCCTCAACTACGCCCCGGCGATGGACCCGCCGAACCTCCTCCCTTACGCCCAGGACCGCTACCGCAACGAGGTCGCCCGCCTCTACGGCGTGCTCGACAAGCGCCTCGCCGGGCGCGACCACGTCGCCGGCGGCTACTCGATCGCCGACATGGCGATCTGGCCCTGGGTGCGCGGATGGGAGAACCAGCAGCAGGACATCGCCAGGTTCCCGAACCTCGCCGCGTGGCTCGACCGCCTCGCCGCCCGCCCCGCCGTCGCCGAGGGCCTCGCCGTCGCCGCCGACCAGCGCCGCGACCTCAAGGACGACCGGGAGGCCCAGAAGATCCTCTTCGGCCAGAAGGGCTGACCCCCCGGAGGGTTTCCGCCCCCGGGAGCCCTCCCGCCGCCGACCGCGTGCCGCCTCAGGCCACCCCGTCCCCGGCGAGCCCGTCGGTGAACTGGAGCCGCGCGAGGCGCGCGTAGAGCCCGCCCTCGGCGACGAGCGCGCCGTGGGTGCCCTCGGCGACGATGCGCCCCTCCTGGAAGACGACGATACGGTCCGCCCGCTTCACCGTCGCGAGGCGGTGGGCGATGATCAGCGTCGTCCGCCCCTCGGCGAGCCGCTCGACCGCCTGCTGCACCGCCCGCTCGCTCTCGGCGTCGAGCGCGCTCGTCGCCTCGTCGAGAAGCAGGACCGGCGCGTCGCGGAGGATCGCCCGGGCGATGGCGAGCCGCTGCCGCTGCCCGCCCGAGAGCATCACCCCGCGCTCGCCGACCCAGGTGTCGTAGCCCCCGGGGAGCCGGGAGACGAACTCGTGCGCCGCCGCCGCCCGCGCCGCCGCCTCGACCTCGGCGTCGCTCGCCGCGGGCCGTCCGAAACGGATGTTCTCGCGCACGCTCGTCGCGAAGATCACCGGCTCCTGGGGCACGAGCGCGAGCTGCCGGCGGAGGTCGTCGCGGGTCACGGTGCGGATGTCGGTGCCGTCGAGGGCGACCCGTCCGGCGTCGGGGTCGAAGAAGCGCAGCAGCAGCTGGAAGACCGTGGTCTTGCCCGCCCCCGACGGCCCGACCAGCGCCACGGTCTCGCCCGGGGCGATGCGCAGGGTCACGTCGTTCAGCGCCGCGGTCTCGGGCCGCGCCGGATAGCGGAAGGTCACGCCCTCGAAGGCGATCGCGCCCTTGACCGGCTGCGGCAGCGCCACCGGCGCGGCGGGGTCGGCCACGGTGTCGACGGCCTCGATGAGCTCGGCCATGCGCTCGGTCGCGCCCGCGGCGCGCTGGAGCTCGCCCCAGATCTCGGAGAGCGAGCCCACCGAGCCGGCGACGATCACCGAGTAGATGACGAACTGCACGAGCTCGCCCGGGCTCATCGTGCCCGCGCGAACGTCGCGCGCCCCGATCCAGAGCACCGCGACGATCGAGGCGAAGACGAGGAAGATGACGATCGCGGTCAGCGCCGCGCGCGTCCCGATCCGCTTCCGCGCCGCGACGTAGGAGCGCTCGACGAGCCCCCCGAACGCCGCCCGGCTCGGATCCTCGTGGGTGTAGGCCTGCACCGTCTGCGCGGCGAGGAGGCTCTCGGACGCCTGCGCGCTCGCCTCGGCGATGCGGTCCTGGTTCTCGCGCGACAGGGCGCGCAGCCGCCGCCCGAGGGCGACGATCGGCACGAGGACGAGCGGGACGCCGACGAGGACGAGCGCGGTCAGCTTCGGGCTCGTCCAGAACAGGAGCCCGAGCCCGCCGGCGAGGGTGAGCAGGTTGCGGAGCGCGACCGAGACCGACGAGCCGATCACCGAGAGCACGAGCGTCGTGTCGGTGGTCAGCCGCGACAGCACCTCGCCGGTCATCACCCGCTCGAAGAACCCCGGCGAGAGCCCGACCACCCGATCGTAGATCCCGCGCCGGATGTCGGCGATCACCCGTTCGCCGAGCGTCGTGACGAGGTAGTACCGCGCCGCCGTCCCGAGCGCGAGAAGCAGCGCGATGCCGAGCGCGGCGAGGAAGTAGGCGTCGACGATGGCGAGGCTCTCGGCGAAGAAGTTGTCGACGACCCGGCGCACCGCGATCGGCAGGCTCAGGGTCAGGACCGAGGTCGCGGTGAGCGCGAGCAGCGCCCCCCAGAGCATCGCGCGGTAGGGCCGCAGGAACGGCCAGAGCCCACGAAGCGGCGCGACCGTCCGCGACCTTTCGCGATCCTCCGCCCTCGCCGCCATCTCGCTCCCCGCTGGACCCCGGGGCAGGCCCTACCAAGACCGGCCCGCGGGCACAAGCGATGGCGCGTCGCCGCCAGCCGAACGAATGACCGCGGGCGCCCCGCCGGTGGTCAGGCGGCCGCGCCGAAGAGGTCGGCGGCGCGGCGGCGGAGGTAGCCCCGGGCGAGCGCCGGCGCGTCGAAGCGGACCTCGAACTCGTCCGGCCCCGGGCGGATCTCGCCGTCGAGGGCGCGGGCGAGCCGCAGGAACGAAGCGTTGCCCGGCAGCGTGCAGGCCCGGACGAGCCCGACGCCGCGCGCGGCGAGGAGGGCGCCGGCGGCCTGGACGAGGTAGGTGCCGACGCCGCGCCGGCGGAGGCTCGCGTCGACGCTGATGCCGAGCTCGACCTCGTCCCCGTCGAGCGCGAGCTCGACGACCGCCCGGACCGGGCCCGGGCGGTGCAGCGGTCCGCCCCAGATCGGACCGTCGAAGCCCGCGAGGACGAGCGTCCGCCGCGACCACAGATCCGCGACGTGCCGCGCGAGGGCCTCGTCGGCGAGCGTCCCGCAGAAGCGCATCCGCCGGTCGGCCGGATCGAGCCCGCGGAGGTGGGCGACGAGGTGGCCGGCGTCCCCGGACCGGGCGACGCGCACCCCGAGCCCGGCGTGCCCGGCGCAGGGCACCGGGACCGGATATCCGAGACAGCTGACGTTGGGCAGTCCGTACGGCATGGGCGGCGGCGCTCCTTTCTGCACTGCAATATAAGCACGCGCAGGCGAATCGCCGTCAACTTTTTGCGCATGCGAAGGGATCCGCCGACCTACCTGCCGCGGATGCGCGGATCGAAGGCGTCGCGGAGGCCGTCGCCGATGAAGTTGATCGACAGCACCGTCAGCGAGATCGCCAGCCCCGGCCAGATCACCCGCGCCGGGGTCAGGGTGATGAAGTTCGCCCCGTCGAAGAGCAGCCGCCCCCATGTCGGGAAGTCGGGCGGGAAGCCGAGCCCGAGGAAGGAGAGCGCGCTCTCGGTGATGATGGCGTTGGCGATGCCGAGGGTCGCCGAGACCAGGATCGGCGACAGCACGTTCGGCAGGATGTGGCGGGTGATGATCCGCCGCGCCGGCGTCCCGACCGACTTCGCGGCGAGCACGAACTCGCGCTCCTTGAGGGCGAGCACGTCGCCCCTGACGATGCGGGCGGTGTTCATCCAGCTGGTGATGCCGATGATGAAGACGATGAGCAGGAAGATGCCGCTCTCCGGCCCGAACATGCCGCGAAGGGTGTCGCGGAAGAGCATGATGATGACGAGCAGCAGCGGCAGGAGCGGCAGCGCGAGGAAAAGGTCGGTCACCCGCATCAGCAGGCCGTCGATCCGCCGGAAGTAGCCGGCGAGCACTCCGACGAGGGTGCCGACGAGGAGCGCGATCAGCATCGCGATCACCCCCACGGCAAGCGACACCCGCCCCCCCTGCAACACCTGCGCGAAGATGTCCCGGCCGATGTTGTCGGTGCCCATCGGGTGGGCGAGCGACGGCCAGGCGTTGCGCGCCTTCACGTCGATGTAGCTGGGATCGGCCTGCCAGATCCACGGGCCGAAGATCACCAGAAACAGGATCACCCCGAAGATGACGACGCCCGCCATCGCCCCGCGGTGGTGGCGGAACTGGAACCAGACGTCGGTCCACAGGCTCCGCTGCGGCGTGTCGATCTCCTGCGGGACGGCGGCGACGTCAGTCATAGCGGATCCGCGGGTCGAGGATGCCGTAGAGCACGTCGGCGATCAGGTTGAAGAGCACGATCAGCACCGCGAACATGAAGGTCAGCGTCTGGACGAGCGGCAGGTCCGCCCCCTGGATGCCGGTGATGAGCAGCTGCCCGAGCCCGTTCACCCGGAAGATCTGCTCGGTGATGATCGCGCCCCCGAAGATCGACGGCACCCCGAGCGCGATCACCGTCACCACCGGGATCAGCGAGTTGCGCAGGACGTGGATCAGCACCACCGACCGCTCGCGCAGGCCCTTGGCGCGCGCGGTGCGCACGTAGTCCTGGGAGAGGTTGTCGAGCATCGAGGCCCGCATGTAGCGGCTGATCTGGGCGGCGTTGAAGAGCGCGAGCACCGTGACCGGCATGATCATCTGCTTCACCTGGAGCCAGAAGCTCGCGAGGTCGGTGACGCGGAGATTGGTGTCATAGATCGACGGAAGCCATTGCAGCTTCACGGAAAAGATCACGATCATCGCCAGCCCCATGAAGAAGGTCGGGACCGAGAAGCCGATCATCGAGACGAGGGTGCCGATCTGGTCGAACCACGAATACTGGCGATAGGCCGAGATCACCCCGATCGGCACGGCGATGAGGATGCCGACGAGATAGGCGAGGCCGACGACCCACAGCGTCTGCGGCAGCCGCTCGAGGATGAGGTCGACGACCGGCGAGCGCGTCTGCCAGCTGATGACGCGCAGCCGGTGGCCGTCGCCGAACGACCAGCCGGTCATGTTCTCGACGAGGTTCAGCGGCTCGTTGACGAAGAACTGGGTCAGCCACTTGAGGTAGCGGACGTGGAACGCCTCGCCGAGCCCGAGCGAGACGCGGATCTGCTCGCGGACCTCGGCCGGGATCGTCATCGGCAGGTTCGCCGTCGGATCGCCGGGCGAGAGGTCGAGCAGCGCGAAGATGATGAAGCTGATGACGAGAAGGGTCGGGATCGCGAACAGGAGCCGCCGGATCGTGTAGTGGAACATCGCCCCTGGCCCCCCGCTGGGAAGTCCCGGGCCGCGGCGCGCGCGGCCCGGGGTCGTCCGCTCAGCCCTTCACGCGGTACCAGTCGGCGGCGTTCCAGAGCTCGCTGTCCCAGGGGTTCATGATCACCCCGCCGAGGGCGTTCGACTTGGCCGAGACGCGGCCGCGGTCGACGAGGCCGATGTAGGACGAGGAGTTGACGATCATGTCGTTGAGCCTGACCGACATCTCGCCGCGCGCCTCGGGGCCGGCGGTCTCGCCCATCTCGCCGAGGAGCGCGTCGAACTCCTCCGAGCAGAAGCGCGAGGTGTTGCCGCCCTGCCACTGCGTCTCGGGGCGCGGGATCTCGGCGCAGATCCAGTCGCCGTAGTACTTCTCCGGATCGGTGCCGTCGAAGTTGTTCGCGTACATCTGGACGTCGGCGAAGAACTTCTGGAGCGTGTCGGGCGAGCCCGGATCGGCGCCGAAGAACACCCCGGCGTCGACGTTGCGGAGCTCGACCTCGACGCCGAGCTCCTCCCACCACTGCTTGATGAGCGCCTGCGCCGCCTGGCGCACCGAGTTGGTCGAGGTCTGGTAGAGGATCGACAGCCGGCGGCCGTCCTTCTCGCGGACGCCGTCGCCGCCGGCGACCCAGCCGGCGTCGTCGAGCAGCTTCTTGGCCTGCTCCATGTCCTGCTTCTCGCACCAGCCGTTGTTCGTCGAGGCGTTGATCTCCGGCGCCGGCACGAGGTTGCAGGTGACGCGCCCGGCCTCGCCGTAGCCGGTCTCGACGAGGATCTCGCGGTCGATGGCGAGCGACAGCGCCTTGACGACGTCGATGTCGGTCAGGAACGGATGCGGATGCGCGGTGGTCGAGCGCTCGGCGCCGAGCGCCGGGTCGGGATCGGTCTGGTTGACGTGGAGCCGCTCGACGAGCGTGCCGAAGGCCGAGATCACCTCGCCCTTGCCGGCCGCCGCCATCTGCGCGAGGATCTCGGGCTCGACCTGGGCGTTCCAGGCATAGTCGAACTCGCCGGTCTCGAGCACCGAGCGCGCCGCGCTCGCCGGATCGCCGCCGCCCTTCAGGACGACGTTGGCGAAGGCGGGCTTCTCCGCGTCGCGGTAATTCGGGTTGGCCTCGAGCAGCACGACGTCGTTGGCCTTGAAGTCGGTGACGACGAACGGCCCCGTGCCGATCGGCCTGGTGTTCGCCTCGGTGCAGGTCGGGGCGTTGGCGCCGAGGCAGTCGGCGAACTGCGCCTTCTGGATGATCGGCGACTGCGCCCCGACGAACGGCCCGTAGGGATGGGGCTTCGGGACGCTGAACGTGACCTTGATCGTCAGCGGATCGACCGCCTCGACGTTCTCGACGTCGCCGAAGTTCGGCGACTGCGAGCACCCCCCGTCGGGGTGGGTGCAGTACTGCCACGCGAAGACCGCGTCCTCGGCGGTGACGGCCGTGCCGTCCGACCAGAGCAGGCCCTCCTTCAGCTTCCAGGTGATCGACTTCAGGTCCTCGCTCACCCCGCCGTTCTCGACGGTCGGGATGTCCTCGGCGAGGTAGGGCACCATCTCGCCCTTCTCGTTGAAGCGGGCGAGCGGCTCGAGCACCAGGCTCGACGCCTCGAGGTCCTTCGTGCCGTTCGAGAGGTACGGCGTCATGATCGAGACCGCCTGCCAGTAGAGGATGTTGACCTGGCCGTCCGTCCCCCGCTCCGCCAGCGCGGCGCCGGCGCAAAGCGTGCTCGCCGTCGCCCCCAGAAGGATGTTTCTCAGCTTCATTTAGGCGCTCCTCGGTTGGTTCTGGGCGCGGACCCGGCTCAGGCCGCGACTCCGGCGGGTTGATCGTGCAGGTGGCAGGCGACGCGCCGGCCCGCGCCCATGTCGAGGAGCGGCGGCACCTCGACCCGGCAGCGGTCGAAGACCCTGGGGCAGCGGGTCGAGAAGACGCAGCCCTTCGGCGGGTTCACCGGACTCGGCACGTCGCCCTTGAGGATGATCCGCCGCCGCCCGGCCTCGACCTCGGGATCGGGGCTCGGAACCGCCGAGATCAGCGCCTCCGAATAGGGATGGAGCGGCTTGCGGTAGAGCGCGTCCGCGGGCGCGACCTCGGCGAGGCGCCCGAGATACATCACCGCCACCCGCGTCGCGAGATGGCGCACCATCGAGAGATCGTGGCTGATGAACAGGTAGGTGAGCCCGAAGCGCTCCTGGAGATCCTCGAGCAGGTTGACGACCTGCGCCTGGATCGAAACGTCAAGCGCGGCAATCGGTTCGTCGCAGACGATGAAGCGCGGGTTCAGCGCGAGCGCCCGGGCGATCCCGATCCGCTGGCGCTGGCCGCCGGAGAACTCGTGCGGATAGCGGTTGGCGAAGCGGCGGCTGAGGCCGACCGCGTCCATGAGCGCGAGCACCTTCGCCCGCCGCTCGGCGCGCGAGAGCCGCGCGTGCTCGTCGAGGGGTTCGGCGATGATCGACCCGACCGTCATCCGCGGGTTGAGGCTCGCCTGCGGGTCCTGGAAGATCATCTGCATCCGCGGGCGCAGCGCCCGGAGCGCCGCGCCGCCGAGATGGGCGATGTCGCGCCCCTCGAGCCGCACCTCGCCGCCGGTCGGCTCGTAGAGGCGCAGGATCGCCCGGCCCGTCGTCGACTTGCCGCAGCCCGACTCGCCGACGAGGCCGAGCGTCTCGCCGGCGGCGATGTCGAAGCTCACGTCGTCGACCGCCTTCACCTCGCCGACCTTGCGGCGGAAGAGTCCGCTGTAGACCGGGAAGTGCATCTTCAGCCCGCGGACGCACAGGAGCGGCCCGTCCTCGCTCGCGGACCGGGCCGGACGCTCAGACATGACGCGGCCCGTCGGTCGCCGGGTCCCACCAGCAGGCGGCGTCGTGCCGGGGACCGACCGGCAGCCGCGGCGGGTTCTCCGCCCGGCAGCGGGCGAAGACATGGCGGCAGCGGGGCGCGAACGCGCACGCGCTCGGCGTGGCCATCAGGATCGGCGGCTGCCCCTCGATGGTGCGCAGCCGCTTCTCCCGCGGGCCGGTGACGCTCGGCACCGTGCCGAGGAGCGCGCGGGTGTAGGGGTGCTGCGGATCGGAGAAGATGTCGGACACCGCCCCGTGCTCGACCACCTGGCCCGCGTACATCACCATCACCCGGTCGGCGATGCCGGCGACGAGGCCGAGGTCGTGGGTGATCCACACGATCCCCGTCCCGAGGCGCTGGCGCAGCTCGCGGACGATCTCGAGGATCTGGGCCTGGATCGTCACGTCGAGCGCCGTCGTCGGCTCGTCGGCGATCAGGAGCTTCGGGTCGCAGGAGAGCGCCATCGCGATCATCACCCGCTGGCGCATCCCCCCCGAGAACTGGTGCGGGTAGTCGTCGAGCCGCTTCCTCGCGTCGGGAATGCCGACGAGCGCGAGCAGCTCCGCCGCCCGGGTCCGCGCCGCCGCCTTCGACAGCCCCATGTGCACCCGGATCGGCTCGACGAGCTGGTAGCCGACGGTGAAGACCGGGTTGAGGCTCGTCATCGGGTCCTGGAAGACGAAGCCGATCTCGCCGCCGCGGAGCGCGCGCATCTCGCGCGGCCCCATCTCGCGGACCTCGCGGCCCTGATAGAGGATCGAGCCGCCGGTGATCTTCGCGGGCGGGCTCGGCAGCAGCCCCATCAGCGACATCATCGTCACCGACTTGCCCGACCCGCTCTCGCCGACGACGCCGAGGATCTCGCCCTCGGCGATCGAGAAGCTGACGCCGTTGACCGCGTGCACCGCCCCGTCCCGGGTCGCGAACACCGTCCGCAGATCCGACACCTCGAGGACCGGCGCGGCTCCGTCAAGCATACGATCAAGCCCCCCCGAGGACTCGTGGCGTCCGCGCCTCTCTCCCGGGCGCGAAGCCCGTCCAAGCGGACGCATTCCGATCACTAAACAGCAAGTTCGCACGCGCGACAACCGGGAACCCCGCCCCTCCGGACGGCCCCCTCTCCCCGCGCCGCGCCCCCCGCCCGGCAGGCGTCCGGCCCCCGTCCGGCCCCCGTCCGGCCGGCGGTCCTTGACCCCCGCGGGCCGCGTCCGCACAGTGGCCCGGCGCTGCGAGGACAGGAACATGACAGAGCGGCTCAGTCCGCGCGAGATGCTGGCCCGTCTCGTCGCCTTCCCGACGGTCTCGACTGCCTCGAACCTCGACCTCGTCGACTTCGTCGCCGGCTATCTCGCCGGCCACGGCGTCGAGGCGCTGCGCCTGCCCGACGACACCGGCACCAAGGCGAGCCTTCTCGCCCGCATCGGCCCGGCCGTCCCCGGCGGCGTCGTCCTCTCCGGCCACACCGACGTCGTGCCCGTCGCCGGCCAGCCGTGGACGAGCGACCCCTTCACCCTCGCCGCGCGCGACGGCCGCCTCCACGGCCGCGGCACCTGCGACATGAAGGGCTTCGTCGCCGCCGCCCTCGCCGTCGTCCCCGAGATGCTCGCCGCCGACCTGAAGCGCCCGGTCATCCTCGCCCTCACCCGCGACGAGGAGATCGGCTGCATCGGCGCGCCGCCCCTCATCGAGGCGATGCTCGCCACCCTGCCCCCGCCCGAGGCGGTGATCGTCGGCGAGCCGTCGGAGATGCGCGTCGTCACCGGCCAGAAGGGCAGCTGGGGCTTCCGCGCCCTTGTCCGCGGCCACGAGGTCCACTCGAGCCTGATGCACACCGGCGTCTCGGCGATCATCGAGGCCGCGCGCTTCATCGCGTGGACGCAGGACGAGATGGCGCGCGCCGCCGCCGCGACCCCGCCGAACGACTTCGACCCGCCGTGGACGACGATCCACTTCGGGTTGATCGAGGGCGGGACCGCGAGCAACATCACCGCGCGCGAGTGCCGGCTCTCGGGCGAGGTCCGCTGCCTGCCCGACCAGGACCCGGCCGAATGGCGCGCCCGCCTCCTCGTCGAGGCCGAGCGCATGACCGCGGCCATGCAGGCCGTCGCCCCCGGCACCGGCTTCGCCTTCGAGGACCGCATGCTCCTCCCGGGCTTTCTCGCCGACGGTCCCGCCGAGGCCCTCGCCCGCGCCCTGACCGGCGACAACGGCCGCACCGTCGTCGCCTACCAGACCGAGGCCGGCCACTTCCAGGCGCGGGGCCTGCCGACGGTGATCTGCGGGCCGGGCTCGATCGCCCAGGCGCACCAGCCCGACGAATTCATCACGTGCGATCAACTCGATGCGGGCACGGAGTTCATGCGTCGCCTCATCCGCCGCCTCGCTGCCTGAAGGGGGAGCCCCATGCCCGTCGTCAACCGCTTCGCCGACCTCGCCCCGACCATCGCCGCGTGGCGCCGCGACCTCCACGCCCATCCCGAGATCCTCTTCGACACCCACCGCACCAGCGCCCTCGTCGCCGACAAGCTCCGCGCCTTCGGCTGCGACGAGGTGGTGACCGGCATCGGCCGCACCGGCGTCGTCGGCGTCATCCGCGGCCGCGACGCGGAGTCGGGCTCGGGCACCAACTCGGGC
>CAZEGY010000048.1:0-2788 GCA_964511815.1 uncultured Rhodovulum sp. | reverse complement strand
CTCGGGCACCAACTCGGGCCGGGTCATCGGCCTCCGCGCCGACATGGACGCGCTCCCGATCGCCGAGGCGACCGGCCTCGCCCACGCCTCCACCATCCCCGGGGCGATGCACGCCTGCGGCCACGACGGCCACACCGCGATGCTCCTCGGCGCGGCGCAGTACCTCGCCGAAACCCGCAACTTCGACGGAACCGCCGTCGTCATCTTCCAGCCCGCCGAGGAAGGCGGCGGCGGCGGCCGCGAGATGGTCGAGGACGGGATGATGGAGCGCTTCGGCATCGAGCGGGTCTACGGGATGCACAACGCCCCCGGCGTCCCCGTCGGCGACTTCCGCCTCCGCCCGGGCGCGCTGCTGGCCTCCTCGGACACGCTGACGATCACCGTCACCGGCCGCGGCGGCCACGCCGCCTACCCCCACGAGAGCGTCGATCCCGTCGTCGCCGCGAGCGCGATCGTTCTCGCGCTCCAGTCGGTCGTCGCCCGCAACGCCGACCCCCTCCATCCGGCCGTGGTCTCGATCACCAGCTTCCGCACCGGGTCCGACGCCTTCAACGTCATCCCGGCCGAGGTCGAGCTCCGCGGCACCACCCGGGCGCTCGACGCGGCCACCCGCGACCTGATCGAGACGCGCGTGCGCGCCATCGTTCCCGCCACCGCCGCCGCCTACGGCGCCACCGCCGAGCTCGTCTACGAGCGCAGCTACCCGGTCACCGCCAACGACGCACGCGAGGCGGACTTCGCCGCCCGCGTCGCCGCCGGCGTCGTCGGCGCCCCCCGCGTCGACGCCGACGCCGCCCCGGTGATGGGCGCCGAGGACTTCTCCTTCATGCTCAACGCCCGCCCCGGCGCCTTCGTCTTCGTGGGCAACGGCGACACCGCGGCCCTCCACCACCCGGAGTACGACTTCAACGACGAGCTCATCCCGGTCGGCTGTTCGTACTGGGTGCGGCTCGTCGAGACGGCGATGCCTCTCGCCGGGGCGGCCGCCGGCTAATCCTCGAGGGTGAAGCCGGCCTTGATCTGGACCTGGTAGTGGCTGACGCCGCCCTCGGTGACGTGGCCGCGCACCTGGGTCACCTCGAACCAGCGCACGTTGCGCAAGGTCGAGTCGGCCCGGCGGAGGGCGTTGCCGATCGCGGCCTCGATGCTGTCCGGCGACGACCCAACGAGCTCGACGATCTTGTAGACGTGGTCCGACATCCGTTCCTCCCCGGCGAAGCTGTGGTCGTGCCAGCATCTGCCGCTTGCCCCGCCCCGGCAACCGCCAAAGCCACCGCCAAAGCCATCGACGACGTCGCCCGGTCGTCCGCCCGCCAAATCCCGCCGCGAGCGCCCGGGCGATTGAACGCGGCGGGTCTTTGCCGTAAACGGGCCGGCGGGCAGGGAAAGGGGCGGGAATGAGCCAGGTCCACGACGTCGCCATCCTCGGCGCGAGCGGCTACACGGGAGCCGAGCTCGTGCGGCTCATCGCCACCCACCCCGGCATGCGCATCGCCGCGCTCGCCGCCGACCGCAAGGCCGGCCAGACGATGGGCGCGGTCTTCCCCCACCTCCGCCACCTCGACCTGCCGACGCTGACCACGATCGACGCGATCGACTTCGCCGGCATCGACCTCTGCTTCTGCGCGCTGCCCCACGCCACCAGCCAGACGGTCATCGCCGCCCTGCCCCGGACGCTGAAGATCGTCGACCTCTCCGCCGACTTCCGCCTCCGCGACCCCGCCGTCTACGAGAAGTGGTACGGCACCCCCCACGCCGCCCTCGACCTCCAGGCCGAGGCGGTCTACGGCCTGACCGAGTTCTACCGCGACGAGATCGCGACCGCCCGCCTCGTCGCCGGCACCGGCTGCAACGCCGCGACCGGGATGTACGGCCTGCTGCCGCTGCTCCGGGCCGGGGTGATCGACCCCGACGACATCGTCATCGACCTCGCCACCGGCGTCTCCGGCGCCGGGCGCTCGCCGAAGGAGGGCTCGCTCCACGCCGAGGTCTCCGAGGGCTACCACGCCTACAACGTCGCCAGGCACCGCCACCTCGCCGAGTTCGACCAGGAGTTCTCCAGGGCCGCCGGACGCGCGGTCGAGGTCACCTTCGTCCCCCACCTCCTGCCCCAGAACCGCGGCATCCTCGCGACGATCTACGTCCGCGGCGACGCGGCCGCGATCCACGCCGCCCTCGCGGACACCTACGACGCCGAGCCCTTCCTCGTCGTCCTCCCCCTCGGCGAGGCCCCGGCGACGCGCCACGTCCGCGGCTCGAACTTCGTCCACCTCGGCGTCGTCCCCGACCGCCGGCCGGGGCGGGTCATGGTGTTCTCGACCCTCGACAACCTCGCCAAGGGCTCCTCGGGCCAGGCGCTCCAGAACGCGAACCTCATGCTCGGGCTCCCCGAGACGATGGGCCTCATGGCGGCGCCGCTGTTCCCGTGAAGCGCACCAAGCGGTTCCTCAACGCGCTCTGGGTCGCCGTCGACCGCTTCAACCGCAACGACGGCTCGCCGATGGCGGGCTACATCGCCTTCTCGGGGATCCTCTCGATCTTCCCGTTCCTGATCTTCGCCGCGACCCTCACCGGCATCCTCTTCGGCGGCGAGCAGTCCGAGACGATCATCGAATCGATCTTCGAGATCGCCCCCGAACACGTCGCCCAGACCCTCGAGCCCGTGGCCGTCGAGGTTCTCGGCAAGCAGAGCGGCGAGATCCTGACCATCGCCTTCATCTTCGCGATCTGGGTGGCGTCGAGCGCGGTCGAGGCCTTCCGCATCGCCTTCGACCGCGCCTACGCGGTG
>CAZEGY010000047.1:0-14550 GCA_964511815.1 uncultured Rhodovulum sp. | reverse complement strand
GATCAGCACCTGCATCATCGCTCAACCGGCCTCCACGCCCGTACCCACGCCCGTATCCACGCCCGTCTCGGCACCCGTGTCGCCACCCTTCCCGGCACCCGTCGCCGCCGCGTCCTCGGCGAGCGGCAGGAACATCACCAGCCGGAGCCCGCCCCCGGCCGGCGCCTCGGCGCGGAGGCTGCCGCCGTGAGCCTCGACCACCCAGCGCGCGAGCGCAAGGCCCACCCCGAAGCCCGGGGCGCCGTCGCCGGCACGCGCGAAGCGGTCGAAGACCGCGTCGAGCTTCTCCGCCGGCAGGCCGGGGCCGTCGTCGGCGACGGTGATCGCCGCGGCGGCGCGGCCGGCGATGCGGCCGGAAATTCGGACGGTGGCGCCGCGGCCGGCGTACTTGGCGGCGTTGTCGAGGAAACCCGCGAAGACCTGCCGCAGCCAGTCGCCGTCGCCGACGACGACGAGGGGCGGCAGGTCGGCGGCGTCGGCGGTCACCCCCGCCCGGGCGAGGAGCGGCCGGGCGTCGTCGAGGGCGGCGCGCGCGGCGGCGGCGAGGTCGAGCGGCGCGCGCGCGAGCTCGAGCTGGCCGCTCTCCGAGCGCGCCACCCGGAGCAGGTCCTCGATGCGGCGCACGAGGCGCAGCGCCCGGCCGCGGATCGTCGCGAAGCTCGCCCGGAGGGCGGCGTCGGGGTGGCGGGCGCCGAGCTCGGCCTCGCCGAGGATGACGGTGAGCGGCGTGCGCAGCTCGTGGCCGACGTCGGCGAAGAACCGGCGGCGCTCGGCGTCGATGCGCGACAGGCGGGCGTTGGCGCGGCTGAGCTCGGCGGTGCGCGCCGCCACCGTCGCCCCGAGCCGGGCGCGGTCGCGGGCGACGCGCGCCGCGACGAGGCGGAGGCGGGCGAAGAGCAGGCCGAGCTCGTCGTGGCCGTCGAGCCCGGGCGCCCTGCCGCCGGTGGCGAGGCCCTCGGCCGCCGCCGTCGCCGCGGCGAGGCGCCCGAAGAGCGGCCGGAGGAGCCAGAGATAGAGGCCGGCGAGCACCACCGGCGCGGCGAGGCCGACGGCGAGGGCGAGGGCGTGGAGGCGGCGGCGGAGCGCGTCCATCGCCGCCATCGCCTCGTCGCGGCGGCGGATCTCCTGCTGGACGGCGGCGGCGGCGAGGGCCGGGATCTGCGCGGCGGAATAGGCCACCGCCTCGCCCGCGGGCGAGGCGCGCGTCCCGTCGGCGACGCGGCGCTCGAGCGCCTCGACCTCGGCGCGGATGCGCGCCGGCATCACCCCGAGCCGGCTGCGCTCGGCGGCGTCGGCGGGCGAGCGCGCCGCGGCGATGTCCTCGCCGACGAGCCGGTCGAGGGTCGCGAGGGCGGCGGTGACCTGCGCCGCCTCGGGCGGCGGGCCGCTCGGCGCGAGCCAGGCCAGCGTCCATTCGTTGACCCGCGAGGAGAGCGCGCCGTAGGCCTCGATCCGGCGCTGGGCCGCCAGCGCGTCCGCGGCGAGCACCTGGGTGCGGGCGAGGCCGTAGACCGCGAGCCCCGCGCCGGCGACCGCGAGCACGGCGAGGACGAGCGCACCGAGCGTCAGCCGCGCGCGCAGGCCCGCCCGCCGACCCGGCCGCCACCTCACCCCGTCGCCTCGAGCAGCGCGTGGAGGGCGCGGCGCAGCGCGCTCTCGACCACCGGCTTCTCGAGCACCGGCACCCCGAGCGGGTCGGCATGGTGGCGGATCGCCTCGGCGCCCTCGGCGCTGACGATCGCCGCGGGCAGGGGCTCGCCGACGTCGTCGCGGATCGCCTCGATCGCGTGGATGCCGGTCTCCTCGTCGTCGAGGCGGTAGTCGGTGAGCACGAAGTCGGGGACGCTGCCGTCGCGGACCGCGGCGAGCGCCTCGCCGACGCCGGCGGCCTCGGCGACCTCCATCCCCCACGAGCGCAGGAGCATCCCGAGGGCGGCGCGCATCGCCGGGTCGTTCTCGACGATGAGGATGCGCCGGCCGACGAAATCGGCCGCGGTCACCGCCAGCCGCGGCCGCTCGGACACCGCGGCCGCGACGTCGTCGAAGCCGGGGGCGAGGCCGGCGACGAGCGGCAGCCGCACCCGGAAGCGCGAGCCGTGGCCGGGGGCGCTGTCGAGGGCGACGGCGTGGCCGAGCTGCTGGCAGGCGCGGCGCACGATCGACAGGCCGAGGCCGCTGCCGAGCCCGTCGGAGCGCGACAGGCGCTCGAACTCGTTGAAGATGCGCTCCTGGTCCCTGGGGTCGATGCCCGGCCCCATGTCCTGCACCGTCAGCCAGGCGTCGCCGCCGTCGTGCTTGAGGCCGACGACGACCTTCGGGCCGGTCGAGTACCTGAGGGCGTTGAGGATGAGGTTCTGGGCGACCTGGCGGAGGAGCACGGGGTCGCTCAGCACCGCCGACGACGACATCACGAAGCGCAGGTCGATGCCGCGCGCCGCGGCGAGGGGCTGGAGGTCGATGGCGAGGCGCTGGAAGAGCCGGCCGATCGCCACCGGCCCCGGGTGCGCCTCGAAGGCGCGGCTGTCGAGGCGGGCGATGTCGAGGAGCGCGCGGATGAGCTCCTCGGCGCTCTCGAACGAGGCGGTGACCCGGGCGACGAGGTCGGCCTGCACCGCGTCGCTGGCGAGGTCGCCGAGCTGGCCGATCAGGAGCCGCCCGGCGCTCAGCGGCTGGAGCAGGTCGTGGCTGGCGGCGCGGAGGAAGCGCGACTTCGCCCGGTTGGCCTCGTCGGCGGTCTCGCGGGCGGCGGCGAGCTCGGCGTTGCTGGCGCTGAGCTCGGCGAGCGCCCGCTCGAGGTCGGCGTTGCGGGCGACGACCTCGCGCTCGAGCATCGCCGCGGTGCGGGTCAGCGCGTAGGACGAGGTACGGATGTCGTCGAGGCGGTCGAGGCGCTCGATCAGCGCCGCGTTGATCCGCAGGAGCTTCTCGATGCGCCGGGCATCGTCGTCAGTCGGCCGCAGCATTGCGCGCGTCCGGTTCGAGGAAGGCGAGGCCGACGAAGGTCTGGTTGACGTGGAGGCCGCCGTGCTGCTCGCCGTAGGTGTTGAAGCCCGCGACCCGGTGCTCGCGGTAGATCCGCCCGACCGACTCGCCGAGGCCCGCCTGCTCGAGCGCGATCCGGCGGAGCACGCAGTCGAAGCCGAGGATGAGCGCCGTCCGCCCGAGCTCGCGCATCCGCGCCGCGAGGCTCTCCGTCGGGTTCTCGGCGCGCCCGAGGGTCATCGTCGTCCCCGGCTCGATCGAGGACATGAGGCTGAGGCCGCGGTCGGGCGTCACCCCCTGGATGGCGCGGACGACGTGGCGCCCGGCCTGCTTCATCAGGAGCGGGTGGGCGGCGAAGGCGCGCGGCGAGAGCGCGCTCTCCGCCACGCCGATCAGGCGGGCGTACTCCTCGGCGGCGGGCTCGGCGTTGATCGTCAGGATCACCCGCTCCTCGGGCAGCGCGTCGGTGACGACCATGCGCTGGCTCGCCGGGATGAAGTGGTCGAAGATCACCTCCTCGACCGGAAAGGCGCTGGCGACGAGGCAGAAGACCGCGCTCTCGGGATGGCTCTCGCCGTCGAGGGCGAGGTGGGTGCGCCC
Organism: uncultured Rhodovulum sp.; assembly: GCA_964511815.1. Taxonomy (GTDB): domain Bacteria; phylum Pseudomonadota; class Alphaproteobacteria; order Rhodobacterales; family Rhodobacteraceae; genus Amaricoccus. Next base: position 10,968 of record CAZEGY010000047.1, on the reverse strand, counting down.
GAAGCGCAGGCCGTCGCCGGCCGAGCCGCCGAGCACCGGCAGGTCGCCGAGGGCGGCGTCGACGGTGGCGGCGACGAGCTCCTCGCGCCGGCAGAGGCCGTCGATCATCAAGAGGCCGAAGCGCGACCAGCCCGACGCCTCGGCGCCGAAGGCGGAGGCGGTGCGCCGGAGCGCGCGGATCCAGTCGAGCGCCATGTGCTGGCGGAGGTCGCGGAGCCAGACCGCGGTGGCGCGGAAGGCCGCCGACGGGAAGCCGATGGCGACGACGCCGTCGTCGCGGTAGCCCGAGAACGCGAAGCCGCCGGCCGAGGAGCAGCCGACCACCTGGCAGCCGGGGCCGAAGGCCTCGCGGAGCCGGCCGGTCATCGCGCCGAGGCCGGAGCCCTCCGGCGCGAAGACGAGGACGAGCGCCGGGGCGTGGGCGCCGAAGTCGGCGACGATCGCCGCGACGGCGTCGTCGGTGCCGCCGGGGACGGCGAGCACGCGCGGGCGGGCGCGATGGCTGAGGCGGCTGCGGCGCGGGGCGGGCATGACGGCGAACCTTTCCCCGCGCCCGGGCTCAGCGGTTGAAGATCCGCGCCTTGCTGGCGAGGAGCGCCGCCTGGGTCCGGTTGCGGACGTTGATCTTCGACATGATCGCGGCGATGTGGGTCTTGACCGTCGCCTCCGCGATCGAGAGCTCGTAGGAGATGATCTTGTTCGGCCGCCCCTGGCAGATCAGCCGCAGGATGTTCATCTGCTGGGGCGTCAGCGAGGCGAAGCCCCGCGCCAGCGCCGCAGCCTCGCCGGCCTCGGCGCTCTCCATCTCGCAGCCCTCGGGCAGCACCGTCTCCCCCGCCCAGATCCGGGTGAAGGCCTCGACCATCTTCGGCCGCGGCAACAGCTTGCCGACGTAGCCGTCGGCGCCTGCCCCCATCGCCGCCGAGACGATCTCGGGCTCGAGGTCGGCGGAGATCACCGCGAGCGGCACGTCGTCGCCGCAGAGCCGGCGAAGCCCGAGCACGCCCTCGACGCCCTCGGCGTCGGGCAGGCTCAGGTCGAGGACGATGGCGTCGGGCACGCCCTCCTCGCGGATGCTCTCGACCGCGGCGGCGATGCTCGCGGCGGTGCGCACCTTGCGCAGGCCGAAGGCGAAGCCGAGGGTCGCCGACAGCGCCTCGCACATCAGCGGGTGGTCGTCGACGATCAGCACGTCGCAAACGGAATGCCCCGACCGGACCGGCGTCACGTCGCTGGCAGCAGCTCGCACGGGACGTTGTTCCACGTCTTTCCTCCCATTTGGCAGCAGGGTCCGGGACCCTGCACCGCTGGCAAGGATATTAGGCCGTGGCGCTGCGGAAGCCCATGACTTTTTTCCCGAGTGTCAACGGGATGTTATCACGCGCCGGCGGGGTGCCGCCCCCCGGCCTACTCCGGCAGCAGCGCCTGTGCCGCCCGGCCGAGCGCGAAGGCGCGCTGCTCGAGGATCACCGGCGTCTCGCAGACGTAGATCAGCGACTGCTGGCGGTCCTGGAAGACCCGCGTCGCCCAGTCGAGCTGCTTCTCGAGGTCGTCGATCGCGTCGAAATCCTCCTCCTCGGCTTCCTCGAGCGCGTGCATCCGGTGGCGGAGCTCCTCGATCTGGCCTTCGAGCCGGGCCTGCTTGTGGGCGTAGCGGGCGATCCCGGCCAGCACCCGGTCGCGGGTGCCGTTGATGTGGTCGAAGGTCGCCGAGAACAGCGCCACCACCGCCTCGGGGTCGCCGGCGTGGTCGGCGGCGAACGCCTGCATCCGCGCCTCGGCGTCGGGGACCGGCGTCCGGCGCAGCGCGATCGCCTGGGCGACCGACGCGACCTCGGGGGTCGCGGCGAGCGCCTGCGCCGCCTCGTCGGGGACCGGCCCGCCCCAGACCTGGGCGATCGAGAGGTGCGGCTGCTTGCGCTGGATGCAGGGCCAGTCGGGATCGACGGGCGGCCCGTCGGCGAACGCGGGCGCGGCACCTGCGCCCGCAACGGCGACGGCGAGGCTCAGGACGAGCGTGCGGATCATGGGCTTCCTCCCCTCCGGCCGCGCCAGAGGCCCTTGGCCGGATCGTACATGAAGATTGTGGCACCGAAGAAGACGATCGTGCAACCGGCGACGACGGCGAAGGCGAGCGGATTGAACTCGGCGTAGAGCGCGAAGCGGATGAGCTCGACCGCGTGGGTGAACGGGTTGAAGGCGCAGATGTCGTGGAGGAGCACGCTCGAGTCCCGCAGCCGCCACAGCGGATAGAGTGCGGTCGAGGCGAAGAACATCGGGAAGATCACGAAGTTCATCACCCCGGCGAAGTTCTCGAGCTGGCGGATCGCCGACGAGATCAGGAGCCCGAGCGAGCCGAGCATGATCCCGGCGGCGACGATCGCCGGCAGCACGGTGACATAGCCGAGAAACGGCGCCTCGACCCCCCAGAACCACGCGACGAGCAGGAAGGCGTAGACCTGGAGCACCGAGACGAGCACGCTCGCCACGAGCTTCGAGCCGAGCAGGAACCACCGCGGATAGGGGCTGACGAGCAGCGTCCGCATCGCCCCGGTCTCGCGGTCGTAGACCATCGAGAGCGACGACTGCATCCCCGAGAACAGGAGGATCATGCCCGCGAGCCCGGGCGTCACGTAGGTCTCGTAGAGGACGTAGGTCTGGTAGGGCGGCGTGATCGACAGCCCGAGCACCGAGCGGAAGCCGGCGGCGAAGATGAAGAGCCAGACGAGCGGCCGGACGAGCGCGGCGAGGAAGCGCTCGCGCTGGTTGGCGAAGCGCAGCGCCTCGCGCCGGGTGATGCCGGCGAACGCCGTGGTCCAGCCGGCCCTCACGCGATCGCCTCGACGTCGGCGCCGGTCATCGCGAGGAACCGCTCGGCGAGCGTCTCCGCGCCGGCGATGTCGCCGGCGATGCCGTGGGCGAGGACCGCGCCCTTGTGCAGGATGACCACCTCGTCGCCGCGGCCGACCTCGTCGAAGACGTGCGTCGCCCAGAGCGTCGAGACCCCCTCCTCGGCGATCAGCTGCCGGACGAGCGCCTGGACCTCGGCCCGCGCCCGAAGGTCGAGCCCCGCCGTCGCCTCGTCGAGGAGCAGGAGCTCCGGCCGGTGGAGGAGCGCGCGCGCGATCTCCGCCCGCCGCTGCTGGCCGCCGGAGAGCGCGTTGACCTTGACGCCGCCGCGGTCGCCGAGGCCGACGAGCGCCAGCACCTCGGCGATGCGCGCCTTCGCCGCCCGCCCGCCGATGCCGTGGAGCGCGGCGTGGTAGGCGAGGTTCTGGCGCAGCGTCAGGTCGCCGTCGAGCGCGCGGCTCTGGAAGACGACCCCGACGCGGGCGAGCGCCTCGCCGGGCTGGCGGCGGGCGTCGAAGCCCGCGACCGCGATGCGCCCCGAGGTGCTGTCGTAGAGGCGGGTGACGAGGGAGAACAGCGTCGTCTTGCCGGCGCCGTTCACCCCGAGGAGCGCGGTGAAGGCGCCGCGCGGCACGGTGAAGCTCACGTCGCGGAGGGCCTCGAACCGGCCGAAGCGGTGGCTCACGCCCGCCACCTCCAGCGCCGGGGGGCTCCCCGGCGCGGCACCGACACCCTCCGCTCGGTCACGCATGGTCGGGATGGACCGGACCCCCGCCGCCGGCGCGGGTCCGACCGCTCACTCCTTCCGCTCTTCGGTGACGGCGTAGTCGGCGTCGAGCTTGATGTCGTACTGGCCGTCGGCGCACATCACGTCGTCGAGGTCGAAGACCCCGTCCTCGACCTCGACGTTGGCGGGATCGACCTCGCAGCTCTTGGCGGCCAGCACCTCGTCGATCCTGGCCATCTGCTCCTCGGTCGGACCTTCCTGCGCCACCGCGACGAACGGCACGAACGCGAGCGCGGCGGCGGCGATGATGATCTTCTTCATGGTTTTCCTCACTGGATGACGAAGGTGGCGGCCTGGCTGTCGCCGTGCGAGCCGGGGATCGAGAGCCGGTAGGTGCCGGGCACGATGGCGATGAACGACATCTCCGCGGTGCCGGCCTCGTCGAACTCGATCGAGTGCACGCCCATCGGCCGGATCTCGATCGAGTTGATGACGATCTCGTTGATCCAGATCGCCCGGAAGAAATCCCCGCCCGAGAGCGCGAGCTCGGCCGTGCCGTCGGCGGTGATGTTCATCTTGTAGTAGGTGCCCGACTTGAGCGTGTAGGTGCCGTCGGCCACCGGCTTGCCCGAGGACAGCGTCAGGGGCGGCAGGTCGGTGCGGTTGTCCCGCGCCAGCAGCCCGGCGAAGCCGTAGTCGTGGGCGCCCTTGGCCGGCTCGATCTTGAACTCGGTCGCCGCCTCGGCGGCCCCCTCGGCCGCCCCATCCGCGGGTGCGGCCTCCTGCGCCACGGCGGGCAGCCCCGCCAGCGCCGCGACGAGCACCGCCGCGATCGTTGCCTTCATGTCCATCTCCCTCCCCTTTCCGGTTTCGAACGCCGTCACGAGGACGACTTGACGGTGACGACGCCCCACGGCTGCTCGCCGACCTGCACCGACTTCAGGACCTTGTCGGTCGCGACGTCGATCACCGAGATGTCGTTGGAGTTGCCGTTGGTCGTGTAGAGGAGCTTGCCGTCCTGCGAGAAGGCGAGCTGCCAGACCCGCTGGCCGACGAGCAGGTAGTCCTTCACCTCCCAGGTCTTGGCGTCGACGACCGCGACCCGGTTCGCCGGCCCGAGGGCGACGTAGGCCTTCGAGCCGTCCTCGGTCACGCGGATGCCGACGGGCTGGAGCGCCTCGGGCAGCACCCCCGGCACCTCGAAGGTGATCTTGTGGACGATCTCGCTCGTCGCGGTGTCGATGACGCTGACCGTGCCGCCGATCTCGGCGGAGACGAAGAGCAGCGAGCCGTCGTGGTTGTACTCCGCGAACCGCGGCCGCGAGTCGACGAGCACGTTCGAGACGATCTCGTAGGTCTCGGTGTCGATCATGTGCGCCATGTTCGTCGTCTCGGAGGTGTTGACGACGATCTTGCCGTCCGGGCTCACCCCCATGCCCTCGGGCTCGACCCCGACCGGCACCTCGGCCAGCACCTGGCGGGTGTTGACGTCGACGACGGTGACGATGTTGTCGTCCTCGTTGGCGACGTAGAGCGGGTTGCCGCTCGGGTGGAGCACGAAGAGCTCGGGGTCCGGCCCCGAGGGCAGGCTCGGCAGCTCCTCGTAGGTCTCGGTATCGTAGACCCGCACGAGGTTGTCGTCCGAGGCGCAGACGTAGACGTGCTTGCCGTCGGGCGAGGCGGTGATGCCGCGCGGGCGCTGCATCCCCTCGATGGTGTGGATGACCTCGAGCGACTCGGAATCGAGCACCGAGATGGTGTTCCCCTTCTCGTTCGAGACGAAGATCTTGTCGGCGAGCGCCGGGCTCGCCGCGAGCGCCGTGGTCGCGAGCAGTACGCCGAAACGCGCGATGCGCATGGATAGCCTCCCTTTCTTGTCTCTTCTTATCTCTTGCAGGCGCTCTCGGGCCGATCGATCCCGAGGGTGTCGAGCTGGCTCACCTGATGCAGGAACTCCGCCTGCGGCGACACCGAGACGACGACCCGGTCGGTGGTGAGGAGGATCGGCTGGCGGAGCTGCCCGTCCCAGTCGCGGAACGTGAGCTTCTGGCCCTTGAACGCCGCGAGGTCGAACGTGTCGGAGAGCACGAAGTCGTGGATCGCCGCGAAGTCGCCGCCCTGGGTGCGGGTCGCCGCCTCCCCGAGCACGCGCAGCGCCATCCACGCCTGATAGTCGTCGTCCTGGGCGAAGCGGCCGGCCTGCCTCTCGAAGCGCGACTGGAACTGCGTCGCCCCCCACGCCTCGTGCGAGGGGTGCCAGCTGTCGGGCACGAGCCCCGCCGAGCCGGCGACGGGGCGCGGCTCCCAGGTGTGGTAGGGCAGATGCACGGCGAAGACGTCCGACTGGTCGGCGGCGATGACCACGTCGTGGTCGGGGGCGCGCTGGGTGAAGGCGGGCATCTGCCCCTGCACCTGCACCGTGCCGGAGTCCGAGCGCCGGGCGCCGCCGGTGTCCTCGTAGACCCGCTCCTCGACGATCTTCGCCCCGAACTTCTTCGCCGCCCGGCGGTAGGCGTCGGCGAGGGCCTTGTCCTCGGGGTGGCTGCCCTCGATCAGGAACCAGTCGGTCCACCGCTTCCACACGAGGTACTGCGCCAGCGCATCGGTCAGCATCGCGTCCGAGGGCGCGGTGTGGAGCAGGTTCGCCCGGCAGTCCTCGGCGCGCAGCCGGTCGTCGGTGGCGCGGGCGTTGAGGACGATCGCCTTGTCGCCGGCGATGTCGGCGAGCTTCACCGTCGTCGCCTCGTCGGCGAGGGTGACGATCCACCAGACGCCGGAGTCGACGAGCCGCTGCATCTCCGCCTCGGCGGTGTCGGGCGTCGCCGTCACCGTCTCGGTGGTGAACTTCTGCTGCATGAAGGCGCCGGTCGTGGCGTTGTCGGCCGTGGCGAGCGCCGCCCCGGCGAAGCCGAGATCGGGCGCGGGCGCGTCGAGCCGCGAGATCGGCAGCGGCCGGTTCGGCTCGTCGACGCGAAGCACGGCGGCACGATATTCGGTCTCGGCCAACGCCGCCGATCCAATCGCCGACGATGCGACGACGGCGGAAACGGCGGAGACGGCGAAAAGCCATCCGCTCTTCTTCATGGTGTCCTCCCTGCCTCGGACTGGACCATGCCCGGGCAGGGTGGTTAAGCGGAATCTGATGATAAGTTTTTCATAATCACGAAAAATCAAGGACGATCATACTTTTGGCCGATTGTTGGCGGTCGTCGCGCCCGTATGTTCGGCCCCCACGAATTTTCGGGAGAGATGCGGGATGATCACGCGCGCCTTCGCCGTCGCCGTCTGCCTGTCGCTCGTCGGCGGGGCCGCCACCGCCCACGGGCCGTCGCGGCAGAAGACCGATCAGGAGGTCCGGCTCGACGCGACGCCGGAGGAGGTCTGGGCCGTCGTCGGCGACTTCGCCGACATGTCGTGGTATCCGGGCGTCGCCGCGATCGAGCTGACCGGGGACAAGCCCCCGACCGAGAAGGGCGCGACCCGCGTCCGCACGATGGCCGACGGCGCGAGCGTCACCGAGGAGCTGACCAAGTACGATCCGGCGAAGCACGCGATCTCGGTCCGCGTCGTCGAGGACAACCTCGCGATCGTCGCGGCGACCCAGTACGCCTCGCACATCACCGTCGCCGACGACGGCGGCAAGGCGGTCCTCGACTGGAAGGGCGCCTTCTACCGCGCCTTCCCGCTCAACGACCCGCCGCCCGAGCAGAACGACGAGGCCGCGGTCGCGGCGGTCGAGGCCTACCACCAGATCGGTCTCGACGCCCTCGCCGAGCGCTTCGGCGCGCTCGAGTGAGCGGCGCGCGCCGCGCCGCCGCCGCGGTCTGGCTCGGCGTCCTCGCCGGCCCCGCCGCCGCCCCCGCCGCCGCGGACGTGGCCGCGATCACCTCGCAGGGCGCCGGCGCGCTGACCATCGTCGACACCGACACGCTGGCGACGCTCGCCACCGCCCCCCTGCCCGGCAAGCCCGCGGCCGTCGCCGTCGACGCCGCCCGCGGCCGCATCCTCGCCGTCGCCGTCGACAGCAAGCGCCTGCACGTCTTCGACCTCGCCGGGCACCCGCTCGGCGACTTCCCCGTCCCCGGCGGCCCGTTCGGCGTCGCGGTCAACCCGGCGACCGGCACCGCCCTCGTCACCGACTGGGACGGCCGCCTCCACGAGATCGACCCCGGAACCGGCGCGCTCCTGCGCACCGTCGCCGTCGGCGCGGTGCCGTCGGGGGTCGCGGTCACCCCGGACGGCACCGTCGCGATCACCGCCGACCGCGACGCCGACGCGATCTCCCTCGTCGACCTCGCGAGCTTCACCGTCCGCGCCAGCGTGCCGGTCGGCGCGCATCCGTTCGGGGTCACCCTGCGCGGCGACCGCGCCTATACCGCGGACGTCCTCGCCGACACGGTCAGCGTCGTCGACCTGCCCTCGGCCGCGGTCGTCGCGACGATCCCGACCGGCGAGCGGCCCTACGCCATCGCCTTCGCCAACGGCCACGGCTTCGTCACCAACCAGTACGGCAGCACCCTCACCGTCTTCGACGAGGCGACGCTCGCGGTCACCGGCGAGATCGCCGTCGGCGAATACCCCGAGGGCATCGCCGCGACCGCCGACGGCCGCCGCCTCCTCGTCGCCAACTGGTTCGACGATACCGTCTCGGTGATCGACACCGCCCGCCTCGAGGTCACCGGCGAACTCGACATGCCCGAAGGCCCGCGGGCCTTCGGCGCCTTCGTCGGCCGGCCCTGACGCTTGTATCTCAGCCCTCCGCCGGCTTCTCGCCCTTGCCGTAGTCGTCGAGGATCGGCACGCCGGCGTCGCGGAGGATCGCGTCGATCTCGTCCTGGTTCCGGCGGATCTGGCTGTTGAGCTCGCGCTTCCACTCGTCCTCGCCGGCCCTGACCCCCATGGTGATGCGGAAGACGAGGCGCGGCGGCCCCTGCTCCTTGAGCAGCGGCGTCGCCACGAGGTCCGGGTGCCCCTGCTTGACGAGCGGCCCGCCGACCGGGCCCCAGAGGAACGCCGCGTCGATCTTGCCCGACTCGAGGTCGGCGAGCATCTGCCCGGCGGGATCCTCGACGCGGCGGTCGGTCATCAGGTCGTAGGGCTCGGCGTCCTTCATCAGCCCGAGCCGCGCGACGTGCGTCGACGCCGGCGCCCCCGCGACCACCCCGATCCGCCGGCCCCGGAGCCGCGGGTCGGCGATGGTGTCGACGTCGGCGAGGTCGCTGTCCCGGCGGACGACGATGACGTGGGTCGAGGTGTAGTAGTGGTTGGTGTTGAGCACGAGCTCGTCGCCCTGGGCGTACCCGATCACCACGTCGCACTTCCCCGCCTGCAAGGTGTTGCGGACGAAGCCGGTGACCTGCGGGAACCAGGTGTACTGGAGCGGCACGCCGAGCTTGTCGGCGAAGAGCTCGGCGATCGTGTTCTCGAACCCCGAGCCGTCCTCGGCCGACAGCGGCTTGTTGGCCGGATCGGCACAGACCCGGAAGGCGCCGCGGTCGACGAGGTCGGCCACCTGCGCCGCCGCCGGTCCGGCGACGCCGAGCGCGGCGGTCAGTCCGACGACAGCCAGTCCGAAGGCGGCCCGTCCGATGGTGGTCCCGGTGGAGGGCCGCACGCTACTGCTCCATGCAGGCCTGCTCCGCTTCGGCATAGGCATCGGACTTGTCCTGTCGCTGCGCCGGCCGGCCGCGCGGAACCGCTTCGGTGCCGCGAGCCCGCAGGTAGGTGTAGATGTCGTCGAGATAGCACATCACGTTCGGGTTCGTCCCGAACGCCGGCATCACCTGGTTGTCGGCCGCGTTCACGACCTGGCGACCGCTCGCCACCACCCCGACGAAGTCGTAGTAGTCCATCCGCATCGCCGAGTTCTTCAGGGCCGGCGCGTAGGTCGAGCCCTCGCCGTCCGGGCCGTGGCAGACGTGGCACTCGGCGTGATAGCGGCGGTAGCCCGAGAACGTCGGCCAGTCGACCGCGCCGTCGTCGGCGATCTTGTAGGTCGGAATCCCTTCCGCGGTGTACCACCGGACCCCGTCGTCCTCGACGGCGGTGGTGTCGGTGATGGCCGACGCGTCGTCTGCGGGCGCGGCCTCTTCGGTCGGTGCGTCCTGCGCATAGGCGACACCTGCGACGAGCATTGCGAACGCCAAGGCTGGCGCGGCTGATCTCATCCGATCCTCCCAAGTTGTTCCCCCGACGCTAAACCGTGGCTCCGGAAGAAAAAATCAGACTTTAGTTTGGCAATCCCGCCAGGGGCTTGCTTACCGAACGCGAAGCGCCGCCCCGGGGTTCCGGGGCGGCGCAGGCCGCGGGTTTCGGGCGCGTTTCCGCTCAGTTCGGAAGCGCGAAGACCGTCAGCTGTCCGCCGAGGGCGGTGTAGTCGGAGAGCGCGGCATAGCCGCCGACCGCGCCGAGGCCGTCGTTGGCGTTGGTGAGACCGGCCGCGAGGCCGATGCCCGCCCAGCCGCCGACGCCCGAGAGGATGCCGACGTACTGCTTGCCCTCGCGCTCGTAGGTGAAGACGTTGCCGATGATCCCCGACGGCGTCTTGAACTTGTAGAGCTCCTCGCCGGTGTTGGCGTCGATCGCCTTCAGGTAGCCCTCGAGCGTGCCGTAGAAGACGACGTCACCGGCGGTCGCCAGCGCGCCGGACCACACCGAGAACTGCTCGGGCAGCGACCACTTGATCTCGCCCGCGACCGGATCCCAGGCGATGAAGTTGCCCATGCCGCCGTGGCTGTCGGGGGCGGGGAACATCGAGAGCGTGGCGCCGACGTAGGGCTGGCCGGCGGCGTAGCTCACCCGGAACGGCTCGTAGTCCATGCAGACGTGGTTGGTCGGCACGTACATGAGGCCGGTCTTCGGCGAGTAGGCCGAGGGCTGCTGGTCCTTGGTCCCGAGCGCGGCCGGGCAGATGCCGGTCGTGTTGGTGTCCTCGCCGTTCTGCTCGGTCGAGAACTCGGAGACGACGGCCGGACGGCCGAAGGTCTCGGAGTTCGGGTCCATGTCGACGCCGGTCGTCCAGTTCACCGCCGGGTCGTACTTCTCGGCGACGAGGAGCTCGCCGGTGTCGCGGTCGAGGGTGTAGGCGAGACCGTTGCGGTCCGGGTGGAACAGGAGCTTGCGCTCGGTGCCGTCGATCTCGGCCTCGAAGAGGATGTTCTCGTTGACGCCGTCATAGTCCCACTCGTCGTGGGGCGTCATCTGGTAGAACCACTTCGCCATCCCGTCGTCGGGATCGCGGGCCATGATCGTCATCGACCACTTGTTGTCGCCCGGCCGCTGGGACGGGTTCCAGGTCGAGGGGTTGCCGGTGCCGTAGTAGATCAGGTCGAGCTCGGGATCGTAGCTGTACCAGCCCCAGGTGGTGCCGCCGCCGATCTGCCACTGGTCGC
>CAZEGY010000046.1:4029-14673 GCA_964511815.1 uncultured Rhodovulum sp. | reverse complement strand
CGGCAGCGATTGACAACAGGTGAACGGCCCCCCGTCAACCCGACGGCACCCATCCATCCACCGCGCCCGAGCCGCGGCCGCGGTCGCCGGTGTCAGGCGACGACGAGATCGCGCCGGTCGTTTCTCAGGTGGGCGTAGAGGACGTGGTCGCGCCAGCGGCCCTCGATCTGGAGGTAGGCCTCGGCCACGCCCTCGTGGCGGAAGCCGGCGCGGTCGAGGACCGCGCGCGAGGCGGCGTTCTCGGGGAGGCAGGCGGCCTCGATGCGGCTGAGGTCGAGGGCGGCGAAGGCGTGGTCGACGACCGCGGTCAGCGCCTCGGTCATGTAGCCGTGGCGGGCGAAGTCCGGCCCGATCCAGTAGCCGACCTGTGCCGACTGCGCCGGCCCGCGGCGGATGTTGTCCAGCGTGATCGCCCCCATCAGGCGGCCGCCCTCGCGGCGGACGAGAAAGAGCGCCAGCGCCCGCCCCTCGTCGCGCGCCCGCCACGCCCAGTAGACGCGGTTGCGGAAGGCCCGGCGGGTCAGGTGGTCCTCCGACCACGCGGGCTCCCACGGGCGGAGGAAGCTCTCGCTCTCGCGGCGCAGGCGGGCCCAGGGGCCGTGGTCGCCCATCTCGGGCAGGCGGAGGATGATCCGGTGGGTCTCGATCGTCGCGGACGCGGGGCGGCGGAACATCAGCACCGGGAGCGCCTCAGGCCGCCAGCCGCCTCGCGAGCGCCGCGCGGTCGGGCGCGTCCCCGACCGGACCGAGGAGCGCCAGCGCCGGATCGCCGCGGCCGGCGAGACGTTCGGCGAAGGCGCGGAGCCGCTCCGGGGTGACGGCGTCGATCTTGGCGATCGTCTCGTCGATGTCCTGCACGCGCCCCCAGACCTGGAGCATCCGCGCCATGCGCTCGGCCCGCGCCGACGGGCTCTCGAGGCCCATGAGCAGCCCGGCCTTCATCTGCGCCCGCGCCCGCTCGAGCTCGGGCACGCTGATGCCGTCGGCGGCGCGGCGGATCTCGTCCATCGCGAGCTCGGTCAGCGCGCGGATCTGGTCGCCGCCGGTGCCGGCGTAGAGGGTGATCATGCCGGTGTCCTCGTAGCAACCGGCCTGGGTGAAGATCGTGTAGCAGAGGCCGCGGCGCTCGCGGAGCTCCTGGAAGAGCCGCGACGACATGCCGCCGCCCATCGCGGTCGCCCAGATCTGGGCGACGTAGGCGTCCTCGTCGCGGACGCCCGGCCCCTCGAAGGCGAGGGCGACGTGGACCTGCTCTAGATCGCGCGCCTCGCGGCGCTCGCCGCCGGCGAAGCGCGCCGGCAGCACCGGCAGCCGCGGCCGGGGCGCGAGGCCGCCGAACAGGCGCTCGACGTCGCGGACGAGCGTCTCGGGGTCGACGGCGCCGGCGGCGGCGACGACGATCCGGTCGGGGCCGTAGTGCTCGCCGACGAAGCCCGCGAGGTCGGCCTTGCCGAAGCCGGAGACGCGGTCCGCCGGGCCGAGGATGGTGCGCCCGAAGGGCTGGTCGGGGAAGGCGGCCTCCTGGAGCCAGTCGAAGATGATGTCGTCGGGCGTGTCGAGCGCCTGGCCGATCTCCTGGAGGATGACGCCGCGCTCGACCTCGATGTCGGGCTTCTCGAAGAGCGGGTTGAGGACGATGTCGGCGAGGATGTCGAGGGCACGCCCGACGTCGGCCTCGAGGATGCGGGCGTAGTAGGCGGTCATCTCCTTGCCGGTATAGGCGTTGATGTAGCCGCCGACGTCCTCGATCTCCTCGGCGATGCGCAGCGCGGTGCGCGTCGGCGTGCCCTTGAAGGCCATGTGCTCGAGGAAGTGGGCGACGCCGTTCTGCTCGGCCCGCTCGTGCCGCCCGCCGGCCGACAGGAAGATGCCGACGGTCGCCGAGCGCAGCTCGGGCATCGGCTCGATGGCGAGGCGGACGCCGTTCGGCAGGGTGTGGGTCTCGACCGTCATCGCCCTGCCTCCATCGCCGTTTCCCGTCCGATCACGTCCTCGATGGCGCGGAGGTCGTTGGGGACGCGGGTCACCCGCTCCGCCCTGGTCATCAGGTCGGCCATGCGCGAAGGGAGCGCCGGGCGGACGCCGCAGGCGGCCTCGACGGCGTCGGGGAACTTCGCCGGGTGGGCGGTGGCGAGGACGACCATCGGCACCGCCGGGTCGCCCCGCCGCGCCGCGGCGGCGTGGATGGCGACGGCGGTGTGCGGGCAGACGATCTCGCCGGTCGCCCGGTGCGTCGCCTTGATCGCCGCCGTCGTCTCCGCCTCCGAGACCCGGGCGCTGTCGAAGTCGGCGCGGAGCCGGTCGCGGGCGCCCTGGGAGAGCCGGAAGCCGCCGTCGCGGGAGAGCTCGGCCATCAGCGCCGAGACCGCCGGCCCCTCGCGGTCGTAGAGCTCGAAGAGCAGGCGCTCGAAGTTCGAGCTCACCTGGATGTCCATCGACGGGCTGATCGAGGGCAGGACCGCGCCGCGGCGGTACTCGCCGGTCTCGAGGGTGCGGTGGAGGATGTCGTTCTGGTTCGTGGCGACGACGAGGCGGTCGATGGGAAGCCCCATGCGCTTCGCCACCCATCCCGCGAAGATGTCGCCGAAATTCCCGGTCGGGACCGTGAAGCTCACCTTGCGGTGCGGGGCGCCGAGGGCGACGGCGGCGGTGAAGTAGTAGACGGTCTGCGCCAGCACCCGCGCCCAGTTGATCGAGTTGACTCCGGCGAGCCCCACGCCGTCGCGGAAGGCGTGGTCGTTGAACATGTCCTTGACCCGCGCCTGGGCGTCGTCGAAGTCGCCGGCGATGGCGAGGGCGTGGACGTTCGCCTCCGATGGCGTCGTCATCTGGCGGCGCTGGACCTCGGAGACGCGGCCGTCGGGGAAGAGGATGAAGACCTCGACGCCCGTCGCGCCGCGGAAGGCCTCGATCGCGGCCGAGCCGGTGTCGCCGGAGGTGGCGCCGACGATGGTGATGCGCTGGCCCGAGCGGGCGAGGGACGCCTCGAAGAGCTGGCCGATGAGCTGCATCGCCACGTCCTTGAAGGCGAGCGTCGGGCCGTGGAAGAGCTCGAGCAGCCAGTCGTTCGGGGCGATCTGGACGAGGGGGACGCGGGCGGCGTGGCCGAAGCCGGCGTAGGCGCGCGCGATCAGGCGGGCGAGCTCGGGCTCGGGGAAGGCGTCGCCGACGAAGGGCGCGAGGATGCGGTGGGCGGCCTCCTCGTAGGAGAGGCCGGCGAGCGCGGCGATCTCGGCGTGGGTCAAGGTCGGCCAGGCCGCGGGGACGTAGAGGCCGCCGTCGCGGGCGAGCCCGGCGAGCATCGCCTCCTCGAAGCCGAGGACGGGGGCGGTGCCGCGGGTCGAGACATAGGTCATCGGCAAAAAGAGCGTTCCCTCAATCGATGCGGCGCTTGATACGATAAAGCAGATAGCCTGTCATCAGCGTCCAGACCACCGCCAGCAGGAACCAGGTGATCGCGTACTGGAGGTGGTCGTTCGGGATGTTGACCGTCACCGGCTGCGGCACCGGGCCGCCGGGCGGGTCGCTCGTCGCGACGACGATCATCGCCGGCAGGGCGCCGAGCGCCGCCGCCATCAGCGGGACGTCGCGGGCGAACCAGACGTTCCTGGCGCGGTCGGGGTCGCTGGTGAAGGCGTCGGTCTCCTGCGGCCAGGCGAGGGTGCCGGTGACGGCGATCGCGCCCGGCGAGCGGACGGCGTCCTTGTCGCCGATCGGGACGAAGCCGCGGTCGAGGAGCACCCGCCGGCCGTCGGCGAGGGTCATCGGCGCGATCACCCGGTAGCCGACGCCGAGCCCGGGCGCGGAGGTGTAGACGTGGAGCTCGCCCGCCTCGAGCGTGCCGGCGGCGCGGACGCGGAGGTACTGGTCGGCCTCGGGCGTGGGATCCGGCGGCACGTCGACGGGCTCGGCGGCGAGGCGGCCGGCGATCTCGGCGAGGACGGCCTCCTTCCACTCGAGGCGGCGGAGCTGCCAGAAGCCGAGCGCGAGCAGGATCGCGACGCCGACGATGCCGAAGACGAGCGGCGCGATCATCCGGCGCGTCATCGCTCTTCTCTCCTCCTCGCCGGTGTCGCCCGTCTCGTGGGCCGCCAGCCTTCGCCGAAACCGCCAGGCGGTGCAACCCGGGGTCAGCCGGCGCGCGGGCCGTAGAGGATCACCCCGGCGCCGAGGAGGCAGATCGCGCCGCCGGCCAGGTCCCAGCGGTCGGGCGTCCGCCCCTCGGCGAGCCAGAGCCACGCGAGGGCGGCGGCGATGTAGACCCCGCCGTAGGCGGCGTAGGCGCGGCCGGCGAAGTCGGCGTCGATGCGGGTCAGCGCCGTCGCGAAGACGACGAGGGCGGCGATGCCGGGCAGCACCCAGAGCGGCGAGCGGTCGAGGCGGAGCCACGCCCAGAAGGCGAAGCAGCCGGCGATCTCGGCGATCGCGGCGACCGCGCAGGTCGCGAGCGTCGCCAGCGGCCCGGCCATCAGACGCCTTGGCGGAAGAGCCGTCCGCGCTCGGTCAGGAGCACGAGCACGAGCCCGAGGACGCCGCAGGCGGCGAAGCCGGCGATGAGCGGCACCACCGTGCCGTCGAACGCCTGGCCGATGACGAGGCCGATCACCGCCGCGACCGCCGTCGTCACGCAGCCGATGAACGACGACGCCGTCCCGGCGATCCGGCCCATCGGCTCCATCGCGATGGCGTTGAAGTTCGGCATCAGCAGCCCGAAGAAGAAGAGCGACAGCGCGAGCATCGCGAGGAAGACCGGCAGCGGGGGCCGGCCGGCGACGGCCTCGATCCCGAGGTGGAGGAGCGCGGTCGCGACGAACCCGAGGAGGGCGGCGTGCGAGATTCGCCGCATCCCGAGGCGCATCACGAAGCGGCTGTTGAGGAACGACGCGAGGGCGATGGCGCAGGCGACGAGGCCGAAGAGGATCGGGAAGAGTGCGCCGAGGCCGTAGACCTCGACGAAGACCTGCTGCGCCGAGTTGATGTAGCCCATGAGCGCGCCGAAGATCGCCCCCGTCGCCAGCGTGTAGCCGAGCGTCAGCCGGTTCGAGAGGACCTCGCGCAGCGCGCCGCCGAGCCACGAGATCGACAGCGGGTCGCGCGCCTCCGGCGGGCGCGTCTCTGGCAGGCGGAGGCCAGTCCAGACGAGCGCGGCGAGCGCGATCGCACAGAGCCCCGCGAAGATCAGGTGCCAGCTCCCGACGAGCAGGAACGCGCTGCCGACCGAGGGCGCGATCACCGGCACGACGATGAAGATCATCATGACGAAGGACATGACCTCGGCCATGCGCCGTCCGCCGTAGATGTCGCGGACGACCGCGACGGCGACGACCCGCGGCGCGGCGTTGGCGACGCCCTGGAGGCAGCGGGCGGCGAGGAGGGTCTCGAAGCTTCCGGCGACGACGCAGGCGAACGAGGCGAGCGCATAGATCGCGAGGCCGATCAACAGCACGGGCTTGCGCCCGAAGATGTCGGAGAGCGGTCCCTGGAAGAGCTGCCCGGCCGCGAAGCCGAGGACGTAGCTCGTCACCACGAGCTGCTGGCTGTTGAGGTCGGTCAGCGCGAAGTCGTCGCGCATGTAGGGAAGCGCCGGCAGCATGACGTCGATCGAGAGCGCGGTGATCGCCATGAGCGTCGCCATCATCGCGACGAACTCGCCGAAGCTCGGCCCCGACCCCGGCTCGGATCCCGAGAGGGGGCGTGCGCGCATGGCGGGGGACATATCACTCATGGGATTCGGGTACTCTTCACGGAACGGGGGGGCGTGCGGCCCTTATAGGCCGCACGCCCGCGAAGGCCACCCGCGAAAGGCGGTCAGGCGGAGGGCGCGAGCTCGGGGCCGAACTCCGGGCCGAGCTCGGCCATCGCCCCGGCGGCGATCTCGAACGAGCGGAGCCGGGCGGCATGGTCGTGGATCTGCCCGGTCAGGATCAGCTCGTCCGGGCGGTGGCGGGCGATGAACGCCGCGAGGCCCTGGCGCACCGTGTCGGGGGCGCCGGCGACCGAGCAGGAGAGCGCCTGGTCGGCGACGGCGAGGACGGCGGGGTCGTAGAGCGCGGCGACGTCGTCGACGGGGCGCGGCAGCGGCCCGGGCCGGCCGGTGCGGAGGTTGACGAACGCCTGCTGCATCGACGTCCGGAGCCGCCGGCCCTCGGCGTCGGTGTCGGCGGCGAAGACGTTGAAGGCGAGCATGAGGTAGGGCTTCGCCAGCGCCGCCGACGGGCGGAAGGTGGTGCGGTAGACCTCGATCGCCGGCTCGAGGTCGCCGGGCGCGAAGTGCGAGGCGAAGGCGTAGGGCAGCCCGAGGTGGGCGGCGAGCTGCGCCCCGTAGAGCGACGAGCCGAGGATCCAGATCGGGACGTCGGTGCCGGTGCCCGGGATCGCCCGCACCCGCGCGTCCGGGCTGTCGCCGAGGTAGCCGGCGAGCTCGACGACGTCGTGGGGGAAGCTGTCGGTCCCCTCCATGTGGCGACGAAGCGCGCGCGCGGTCGCCATGTCGGTGCCGGGCGCCCGCCCGAGGCCGAGGTCGATGCGGCCGGGGAAGAGGGTCGCGAGGGTGCCGAAGGCTTCGGCGACCATCAGCGGCGCATGGTTCGGGAGCATGATCCCCCCTGCCCCGACCCGGATCTCGCGGGTCGCCGCCGCGACCTGCCCGATCAGCACGGCGGTGGCGGCGCTGGCGATGCCCGGCATGTTGTGGTGCTCGGCGAGCCAGAAGCGGCGGTATCCCCAGTCCTCGGCCCGGCGGGCGAGGTCGAGGGTGTTGCGAAGCGCGTCGCCGACGGTCGCCCCTTCGGGCACCGGCGCGAGGTCGAGGAGGGAGAACGGTGTCATCCCCGCCCATCTAGCGAGCGGCGCCCCCGCGGCAAGGGTCGGGGGATCGTGGCCCTCCCCTGCCGTCTCTCCCGGGACCTGGGCGGACGGCGGGCGGGGTCCAGTGCCGGCGCGGTCAGCGGTAGACGAGGACGGGTATCTTCGAGTGGGTGAGGACCTTCATCGTCTGGCTGCCGATCATCAGCGCCGCCATGCCGCGGCGGCCGTGGGAGGCCATCGCGATCAGGTCGCAGCCGAGGGTCTCGGCCGCCTGGACGATGGCGCGGTAGGGCTCGTCCTCCTCGCCGTCGATGGTGGTGGCGGCGACGCCCGCGGCCCTCGCCTTCGCCTCGGCGTCGGCGAGGACGTCGCGCACGACGCCGGCGACCTGCTTGTCGTACTGCGCGCGCGCGCTCTCGAGTTGGACGCTGTCGAAGCTCAGAATGCGGAAGGGCTCGACCACCATCAGGAAGGTCACGCGCGCGCCCGCCTCCCTGGCGAGGGCGATACCCTTGTCGACCGCGGCGTCGGCGAGCTGCGAGCCGTCGGTCGGAATCAGGATGTGCCTGAACATGGAGCTCCTCCGGTGCTTCGGCCGGAGGATGCTACCCGGCACGCCCTCCGCCCATGATCTCCGTCAAGGCGCGTCAGCCACACAAGGCGCGCGCCGCTCCTTGTGCCCGGCGCGCTTCGCCCCTAGCCTCCCCGGACGGTGACACGCGCGTCGGGAGGCCCCGGGTCTGGACAACTCGATTCAGCACAAGGCCTTCCTGGTGCTCCTGGCGGCGATCACGCTCGCCTTCTTCTGGCTGCTCCTGCCCTTCTTCAGCGCCGTCTTCTGGGCGGTGATCCTCGCGATCATCTTCCAGCCGCTCCAGCGCCGCTTCGAGCGCCTCGCCGGTCCCGGCAGCAACCTCGCGGCGGCGCTCAGCGTCGTCGTCTGCATCGTCATCGCCATCATCCCGATGACGATCATCTTCGGCTCGCTCGTCAACGAGGGGTCGAAGCTCGTGCAGCGCGCCCAGGGCGGCCAGATCGACATGACCGCGATCCTGACCGAGATCCAGTCGCACGTCCCCGACTGGGGCGACCGCCTCCTCGACCGCATCGGCGGCGGCGACTTCGACCTCACCGCGCTCCGCGACCGCCTCGTCGGCCTCGCCCAGCAGCTCGGGCAGCTCATCGCCGGGCGGGCGCTCAACCTCGGGCAGAACACCCTGCGCTTCGTCGTGGCGACGGGCATCATGCTCTACGTGCTGTTCTTCCTGTTCCGCGACGGCCGCGGCCTCGCGCGCACCATCCGCGGCGCGATGCCGCTCAGCGACGCCTACAACCAGCGCCTGATCGAGAAGTTCGTCGGCGTGGTGCGGGCGACGGTGAAGGGCAACATCGTCATCGCCGTCATCCAGGGCACGATCGGCGGGGTGACGCTGTGGCTGCTCGGCATCGACGCGGCGCTGCTCTGGGGGGCGCTCATGGTCTTTCTCTCGCTCCTGCCCGCGGTCGGCGCGGCGATCGTCTGGGTGCCGATCGCGGTCTACCTGTTCATGACCGGGGCGATCTGGAAGGGGGTCGTGCTCGCCTTCGTCGGCGCGGCGGTGATCGGGCTCGTCGACAACATCCTGCGGCCGATCCTCGTCGGCAAGGACACCCGCCTCCCCGACTACGTCATCCTCGTCTCGACCGTCGGCGGCCTGTCGATCTTCGGGATCAACGGCTTCGTCATCGGTCCGCTGATCGCGGCGCTCTTCGTCGCGAGCTGGACGATCTTCCGCGAGGAGCGCGACGAGGTCCGCCGCCGCGAGGCGGCCGGACCGCTGATCCTCGACGCCACCGTCCCCCCGGGCGACCGGCCGACGACGATCATCCAGCCGTAACGCGCGCGCCCCGAACGAAAGAAGGCCCGCCGGGCGGCGGGCCTTCGGGTCGGACGCTGCCGTCAGTCGCGATCAGGCGGCTTCGGCCGGATGGCTCTCGATCGCCCTGGAGCGGCTGATCTCGATCTTGCGCGGCTTCAGCGCCTCGGGCACCTCGCGCACGAGGTCGACGTGCAGGAGACCGTTCTCGGTCACCGCCTCGACGGCGCGGACGTGGTCGGCGAGCTGGAAGCGGCGCTCGAAGGCGCGGGTGGCGATGCCACGGTGGAGGACGGTGGCCTTGTCCTCGGACTCGGCCTTGCGGCCGGTCACCACGAGCTGGCCCTCCCTGGCCTCGATGGTGAGCTCGTCATCGGAGAAGCCCGCGACCGCGAGGGTGATGCGGTAGGCGTTCTCGCCGGTCTTCTCGATGTTGTAGGGCGGATAGGTCGTCTGGGTCTCGGACGCCGAGCTCACCTGGTCGAGGATCGACGCGAGGCGGTCGAAGCCGACGGTGGAGCGATAGAGCGGCGCGAGGTCAAAGGTACGCATGTGCATCCTCCTGGAAGCGATACGGTTGCATCGGGCCCTCCCGCGGGACGGGCCTTCGGTCGTCTCGTCCGGCCCGCTCGGCGGCCCCGGACAGCAGGGAATCTGGGAAACGGCCGCTGGCGTTTCAAGGCTCCCGCGGACGCGGAATCGGCCCGTGGCGCTCGACCTCCGGGGGCGGAGCCTCGTCGAGCCGGACGAGGAGCGGCGCGAGATCGCCGAGGAGCCGCCCGAAGGTCACGTTGACCGGCGGCGTGATCAGCCGCCCCATCGCCGAGACCACGCCGACGAGGCGGCGCTCGCCCCCCTCGCCCTGGAAGAGCGGCGAGCCCGAGGCGCCGTAGGTGACGGCGCAGTCGAGGGCGAGGACCGGGCCCGACCGCTCGACGATGCCGCAGGGCGCCTCGATCGACGGCGCGTGCGGACGGTCCTGGCCGTAGGAGACGATGGCGAGCGGCCCGGCCGCGCCGTCGTCGGCGAAGGCCCCGGTCGCGAACGGCGCCACCGCCCTCGGCACGGGGCGGTCGAGGCGGCCGAGGGCGAGGTCGGCGCCGATGCCGGCGTAGGTCGCCCGCTTGGCGAAGGCATAGGCGGGGTCGATGACGGTGCGCGTCACCCGGCGGAGGGCGGCCCGGTCGCGGATGCGGTAGCCGGCGACGAAGCGCAGCTCGCCGTCGGCGACGCGGGCGCCGGTCAGCGGGTGGAAGAGGCAGTGCGCGGCGGTGACGATGACGTCGGGGGCGACGAGGGTCGCGGTGCAGAAGCGGCTGCCGGCGATGTTGAGGCGCCCGACGCCGGTGAAGGCGGCCGCCTCCTCCGCCTCGAGCATCCGCCGCTCGGGCGCCTCGGCCGCCACCGCCAGCGGCAGGAGCAGGAGGGCGGCGAGGAGGCGGAGCACGGGTCTCAGGCCACGCCCTCGAGCGCCGCGGGTTTCGGGCCGCCGGTCGCCCAGTCGAGGAGCTCGGCGGTGTGGACGACGGGAACCGCGGTGCCCGAGCCGATCTGCATGATGCAGCCGATGTTGCCGGCGGCGATCACCTGCGGGGATTTTTCTTCGAGGGTGCGGACCTTTCTGGCGCGGAGCTCGCCAGAGATCTCCGGTTGCAGGAGGTTGTAGGTGCCGGCCGAGCCGCAGCAGAGGTGGCTGTCGCGCGGCTCGACGACTTCGAAGCCCGCGGCCTTGAGCAGCGCCTTCGGCTGGGTGCGGACCTGCTGGCCGTGCTGGAGCGAGCAGGCGGCGTGGTAGGCGACGCGGAGCTTCGGCGCCGAGGGCGCGGCGAGGCCGGCCCCGAGACCGACGCCGAGACCGAGGTCGGTCATCACCTCGGAGATGTCGCGGCCGAGGCCGGCGATGGTGGCTGCGTCCCCGGCGAGGGAGTCGCGGGCGAACATGTGGCCGTAGTCCTTGACCGTCGTGCCGCAGCCCGAGGTG
>CAZEGY010000046.1:0-3929 GCA_964511815.1 uncultured Rhodovulum sp. | reverse complement strand
GTCGCGGGCGAACATGTGGCCGTAGTCCTTGACCGTCGTGCCGCAGCCCGAGGTGTTGACGACGATGGCGTCGAGCCCCTGCCCGTTCACCTCGCGCATCCAGGCGCGGATGTTGGCGGCGGCCGAGGCGTGGCTCTCGGTCTCCTTGCCCATGTGGTGGGTGAGCGCGCCGCAGCAGCCGGCGCCCTCGGCGACGACCACCTCGCAGCCGTGGCGGGTGAGCAGGCGGATCGTCGCCTCGTTGATCCCGGGATCGAGCACGCGCTGGGCGCAGCCGGTGAGGAGCGCGACGCGCCGCCGCCGCGCGCCCTCGGCCGCGAACACCTGCGGCCGGTCGACCGGGCTCGCCGGCGGGATGCGCGCCGGCGCGAGGGCGAGCATCGCCTTGAGCTGCCGCGGCATCAGGCCGGCGAAGGGGCGCCCGGCCTTGGCGGCGAGGAGCGCGGCGCGGAAGCGTCCCGGGTAGGGCAGGACGCGGGCGAGGAGCCAGCGCAGCGCCCGGTCGGGGGCGGGGCGGCGGTAGGTGCGCTCGATGTGGATGCGGGCGTGGTCGACGAGGTGCATGTAGTGCACGCCCGAGGGGCAGGTCGTCATGCAGGCGAGGCAGGAGAGGCAGCGGTCGATGTGCTTGACGGTCTTCTCGTCGGCGGCACGGCCCTGCTCGAGCATGTCCTTGATCAGGTAGATGCGGCCGCGGGGGCTGTCGAGCTCGTCTCCGAGGATCTGGTAGGTCGGGCAGGTCGCCGTGCAGAAGCCGCAGTGGACGCAGGTGCGCAGGATGCGGTTCGCCTCGGCCGTCTCGGGGTCGGCGAGTTGCTCGGGGGTGAAGGTCGTCTGCATGTCAGGCCTCTGGCCGGGCCATGCGCCCGGGATTGAGGATGCCCTTCGGGTCGAAGCGCCGGCGGAGGCCGTCGGAGAGGGCGGCGACCGGCGCGGGCTCGGGGTGGAAGACGCCGTGACGGGCCTTCGCCGCGTCGCTGGCGCGGACGAGGGTGGCGTGGCCGGGGATGCCGGTCATCGCGGAGCGGAGGTCGAAGGCCTCGGGGGCGCGCACCCAGAGCAGGCCGCCGCCCCAGTCGTAGATCACCTCGGCGTCGCCGAGGCGGGCGCCGAGCGCCGGGCCGTCGGTCGGCTTGACCGAGACCCGCCAGACGGCGCCGTCGCGGCCGGCGAAGGGGGCGGCGTCGCGGATCGCGGCCCAGTCGCCCTCCCCTTCCTCGAGCCGAGCCGGCGCGATGTCGGCGAGGGCCGCTGCGAGGGCGCGGGCGCGGTGGGCGACGGAGCCGGCGAAGCCTTCGAGGCGGAGGAGCGTGCGCGGGCCGCCGGCGGCGCCCGGCTGGTGGGCGGCGGCGCTGACCTGGAACGGCGTCGCGAGGGCGCGGGTCATGGCGCGGCCGGCGGTGGCGGGGTCGAGGCCGTCGAGGACGAGGGTCGCGGTGGTCTCGGGGCGCGGCAGCACCTTGAAGGCGACTTGCGTCAGGACGCCGAGGGTGCCGTGGCTGCCGGCGAGGAGCTTGACGAGGTCGAGGCCGGTGACGTTCTTCATCACCCGCCCGCCGTTCTTGACGACGGCGCCGGTTCCGTCGACGAAGCGGACGCCGATCAGGCTGTCGCGGCAGGCGCCGGCCTGGATGCGGCGCGGGCCGGAGGCGTTGGTCGCCACCATGCCGCCGATCGTCGGCGTGCCGTTCCGGCCGGTGAGGGCGCGGGCGTCCCAGGGCTCGAAGGGCAGGCACTGGCCCTCGGCGGCGAGGGCGGCCTCGACCTCGGCGAGCGGCGTGCCGGCGCCGGCGACGAGGGTGAGGGCGCCGGGCTCGTAGAGGCTGATGCCGGCGAGGCCGGCGGTCGCGAGCCGGTCGCCGGCGACGGGGTGGCCGAGGCCGCGGGTCGCGCCACCTTCGATGGCGAGCGGGCGGCCGGCGGCGGCCGCGGCGCGGACGGTGTCGGCGAGCTCGGCCTCGGAGGCTGGCGCGAGGCTCGCGGTGGTGGCTAGGGTCATCGGGGCCTGGCTCGGGTGAAGGTGAGGGAGAGGGAATGCGGCGGGGACTGTGGACGGCGCTCGGGATCGTCGCGGCGGGGTTCGGGATCGTCGGCCTGGCGCTGCCGGTGCTGCCGACGGTGCCGTTCATGATCCTCGCGGCCTTCGCCTTCGGGCGCGGGTCGCCGCGGCTGCGGCGCTGGACGATCGAGCACCCGACCTTCGGCCCGCCGGTGCGGCGCTGGGAGGAGGACGGCGCCATCTCGCGCCGCCACAAGACCTATGCCGTCGTCGGAATGTCGGCCTCGATGCTGCTCGGCCTCGCGCTGGCGCTGCCGTGGACGGTGCTGACGGCCCAGGCGCTGTGCCTCGCCGGCGCGGGCGCGTTCGTGCTCACCCGGCCGGACGGGCCGCCGACGCGCTGAGCCGTCCGCACTCACGCCGCGCGCCGGCGGCTGGCACTGGTGGCGAGCGGGAAGACCTTGGCGGGGTTGAGCAGCCACTTCGGATCGAAGGCGTCCTTGACGCGGAGCTGCGCCTCGAGGTCGCACGCGGCGTACTGGAAGGCCATCAGGTCGCGCTTCTCGACGCCGACGCCGTGCTCGCCGGTCAAGCAGCCGCCGACCTCGACGCAGAGCCGCAGGATGTCGTCGCCGAGGGCCTCGGCCCTGGCGAGCTCGCCCGGGGCGGAGGCGTCGTAGAGGATGAGCGGGTGCATGTTGCCGTCGCCGGCGTGGAAGACGTTGGCGACGCGCAGGCCGTAGCTCTCGGTGAGCTCGCCGATGCGGCGGAGGACGTAGGGCAGCTCGGAGACCGGGATGGTGCCATCGAGACATATGTAGTCGGCGATCTGGCCCATCGCCCCGAAGGCGGCCTTGCGGCCCTTCCAGATCAGCGCCGCTTCCTCGGGCGAGCGGCTCGGGCGGATGACCTCCGGCGCGTGGCGCTCGGCGATGGCGATGACCTTGTCGAGCTGCTCGGCGATCTCGGCCTCGGCGCCCTCGACCTCGATGATGAGCAGCGCCTCGACGTCGGGGTAGCCGGCGTGGGCGAAGGCCTCGCAGGCGACGATGCAGGGCCGGTCCATGAACTCGATGGCGACGGGGAGGACGCCGGCGCGGATGATGTCGGAGACGCAGGCGCCGGCGACCTCGTTGGAATTGAAGCCGACGAGCACCGGCCGCGCCCCCTCGGGCTTGCGGAGGATGCGCAAGGTCGCCTCGGTGACCACGCCGAGCTGGCCCTCGGAGCCGCAGACGACGCCGAGGAGGTCGAGCCCCGGCGCGTCGAGATGGGCGCCGCCGAGCTCGACGACGGTGCCGTCCATCAACACCATGGTGACGCCGAGGAGGTTGTTGGTGGTGACCCCGTACTTGAGGCAGTGGGCGCCGCCCGAGTTCATCCCGATGTTGCCGGCGATGGCGCAGGCGAGCTGGCTCGACGGGTCGGGGGCGTAGAAGAAGTCCTCGTCCTCGACGGCGGCGGAAACGCTGAGGTTGGTGCGCCCGGTCTGCACCCGGATGAAGCGGTTCTCGGTGTCGATCTCGAGGACGTCGCGGAGGCGGGCGACGCCGAGGAGCACGCAGTCGGCGGTGGGGAGCGCGCCGCCGGCGAGGCTGGTGCCGGAGCCGCGGGGCACGACCGGCACGCCCTCGGCATGGCAGATGCGCAGGACGGCTGCGACCTCCGCGGTCGAGGCGGGGAGCGCGACGGCGAGGGGCGGGCAGCGGTAGGCGGTGAAGGCGTCGCACTCGTAGGCGCGGACCTCCTCGGGGGCGTCGATGACGCCTTCGGGGAGCGCCGCGCGGAGCTTGGCGACGATCTCGGCCTTGCGGGCGATGATCGCCCTGTCGGGCTCCGGCATCTCCATGGCACCCTCCCTTCGACGCAGCTTCCGCCGCCCGAGGGTAGGACCGTTGCCGGGGGAAGCCAAGGGCCGGTCGGGGCGGAT
>CAZEGY010000045.1:12902-14895 GCA_964511815.1 uncultured Rhodovulum sp. | reverse complement strand
CGTCCCAGACCAGATCCTGGGTGCCGTTGCCGTGGTGGACGTCGAAGTCGACGATCGCCACCCGCTCGAGCCCGTGGACGTCGAGCGCGTGCCGCGCCCCGATGACGACGTTGCCGAAGTAGCAGAACCCCATCGCCAGCGCGCGCTCGGCGTGGTGCCCGGGCGGCCGGCAGGCGGCGAAGGCGTTGCCGACCTCGCCCGCCATCACCATGTCGACCGCCGTGACCACCGCCCCCGCCCCGCGCCGCGCCGCGGTCAGCGTGTGCGGCCCGAGCACGGTGTCGGAGTCGAGGGGCACGATCCCCTCCGTCGGCGCCCGCGCCTCGAGCGCCGCGAGGTACGAGCGCGGATGCGCGCGCAGGATCGCCGCGTCGTCGGCGAGCGGCGCATCGACGCGCACGAGGTAGGCGAACTCCTCGCCCTCCAGCGCGGCGAGCACCGCCCGCAGGCGTTCGACCCGCTCGGGGTGCCCGGGCGGGTTGACGTGGGCGAGGCAGTCGGAATGGGTAAGGAGCGCGGTGGTCATGGCCGGAGAGTAGGCCCCCCGCACCGGGCTTTTCAAACCCAATCGGCACCCGTCGCGATCGTTCCGCCATCCCGGCGCCATCGCGGCGTCATCGTGGCGCCATCGCCTTGATCCCGCCCCGGCCGGCGGTATGCTGGCGGGCCCGGTCCCCGGAGGAGGAAAGCGATGCCGTCCCTGAACCCGCCCCGGAGACCGCGATGAAGCTCGCGACCCTCCCCGACGGCAGCCGCGACGGCCGCCTCGTCGTCGTCTCGCGCGACCTCACGGTCTGCTCCGACGCCCGCCACATCGCCCCGAGCCTCCATGCCGCCCTCGCCGACTGGGACGCCGCCGCGCCCGGGCTCGACCTCATCGCCCGCGGCGTCGAGGCGCAGAGCCAGCCCGTCGACCGCTTCCACGAGCGCGCCGCCGCGGCGCCGCTGCCCCACGCCGGCGCGTCCCGCTTCGACGACCCGCGCTCCGCCATCGCCCCCGCCGTCCTGCCCGGGGCCGCGCCCGGCACCGCCACCCTCACCGCCGAGATCGGCCTCGCGTTCCTCGCCGGCGCCGACGGCGCCCGTCCCCGCCTCGTCGCCGTCTGCGTCGACCTCGGGGCCGCGGGCGCCACGCTCTCCCCGGTGGCGGCGACGCCGGACGAGATCGACGACGGCGTCCTCTCGATCGAGGTCGCCGGCCCCGCCCCGGCCCGCATCGACGCGCCGCTCGCCCCGCTGGCGCTCCCCGCCGCCGCCGGCCCCGGCGTCCTGCGCCTCGACCCGGTCGCGACCCTGACGCTCCGCCCCGGCGACACCCTCCGCGTCGCCTACCGCGACCGCGCCGGCCGCCCCCTCCTCGGCGCGATCGAGCGCGTCCTCGGGCCGGCCGCCGTGCCCGGGGCGGCGGCGCTCACCGCCATCGACCACGTCCTCCTCGCCATCCCCGCCGGCGGCGAGGAGGCGGCGCGCGGCTTCTACGCCGGCCTCCTCGGCCTCGCCGAGACCGCCAGGCCCGCGGGCCTCGCCCACCGCGCCGGCGCCTGGTTCGCCGCGCCCGGCGTCGAGCTCCACGTCGGCGTCGAGCCCGAGTTCGCCCCGGCGCGGCGGGCGCACCCGGCGCTCCGCGCCGGCGATCTCGACGGCCTCGCCGCCCGCCTCGCCGCCGCCGGCCACCCGGTCGCCTGGGACGACGCCATCGCCGGCCGCCGCCGCTTCTTCAGCGCCGACCCGGCCGGCAACCGCCTCGAATTCATCGCCGACGGCGACCCGTGAGGAGCCTCCGCGACCCCCTCCGCCCGGCGTGCGGCCCGAGCGGCCGTTTCGCACCTTTCCAGAGGGTTAACGCGCGAGAGGAAATTAAGCAATATCAGACCCTTGACCCTCTGCTCGCGCGCGAGCAGAGGGCGCATTGGCACCCCTTCCGGGCGGATCGGCGGGCGCTCGCGGCGCTATCCCCGACGGCGGCGCGGCGATGACCGACCGCCTCGTCGCC
>CAZEGY010000045.1:0-12802 GCA_964511815.1 uncultured Rhodovulum sp. | reverse complement strand
CGCTCGCGGCGCTATCCCCGACGGCGGCGCGGCGATGACCGACCGCCTCGTCGCCCACTTCCGCGCCATGGCCCGCAACAACGCCTGGGCCAACGACCGCCTGCTCGAAGCCTGCGCCCGGCTCGACCCGGCGGCCTTCGCCGCGCCACGGACGAGCTTCTTTCCCTCGCTCCGCGCGACGCTGAACCACACCCACGCCGTCGACCTCTTCTACCTCGACGCGCTCGAGCAGGCCGGCCGCGGCCTCGCGGTCTTCGACCCCGAGCCCGACTTCGCCGAGCCCGCCGCCCTCCGCACCGCCCAGGCCGCCGTCGACGCGCGCCTCACGGCCTTCTGCGACGCGCTGACCGCCGCCGACCTCGACCGCCGCGTCGCCACCGACCGCGGCGAGCCGCACCCGGTCACCGAGCGCGTCGACGCGCTCCTCGCCCACCTCTTCCAGCACCAGATCCACCACCGCGGCCAGGCCCACGCCATGCTCGCCGGCACCGACGTGCCGCCGCCGCAGCTCGACGAGTTCTTCCTCGACTGGGACCGCCACCCGTCGGTCGCCGCCCGCGGCTTCCTCCCCTGACGCCCCGCCCGGCCCTCAGCCGGCGGGCCGCGACGGGCTGAACACCATCAGGCTCAGGATCTCGAAGAGCATCTGCGCCCCGGCGTGGGCGGTGTTGGTCGTCGCGTCGTACTGCGGCGCCACCTCGACGACGTCGCCGCCGACGACGTCGATGCCCTTCAGCCCGCGCAGGATCGCCTGCACCTCCCGCGTCGTCAGCCCGCCCACCTCCGGCGTCCCCGTCCCCGGCGCGAACGCCGGATCGAGCGAGTCGATGTCGAAGGACACGTAGACCGGCCCGTCGCCGACCACGGCCCACGCCCTCTCGACGATCGCCGGGATGCCGATCGTATCGACCTCCTCGGCATGGATGCAGGTCATCCCCGACTCGGTCGCGAACTCGTAGAGATACTCCGACGCCCCGCGGAGCCCGATCTGCACCGTCCGCGTCGGATCGAGCACCCCTGCGAGCACCGCGTTCCTGAACGGCGCCCCGTGGTTCTCGCGGAGCCCGTCGAACGGCCCGCCGGTGTCGGAATGCGCGTCGATGTGCACGAGCCCGACCGGGCGGTCGCGCCCGACCGCGCGCAGGATCGGATAGGTGATCGAGTGGTCCCCGCCGACCGAGAGCGGCACCGCCCCCGCCGCGATGATCGCCGCCGTCCATTCCTCGATCTCGCGATGGCTCGCGGCGATGTCGTAGCGGCTCGAGAACGGCACGTCGCCGACGTCGGCCACCGCGAGATCGTAGATCGGGGCGCAGTCGAGGACGTGGTTGTAGGGCCCCACCCGCTCGATCGTCCGGATCGCCCGCGGCCCGAACCGCGTCCCCGCCCGGTTGCCGGCGCCGAGGTCCATCGGCACCCCGGTGATCGCCACGTCGAGCCCGGCGAAGTCCGGCGCGTCGCGGTCGACGATCCGGTGCGGCGCCGTCAGGAACGTCGGCACCCCGACATAGGGCGCCGGCCGCGCCCCGCGGCTGAACACCCGCTCGGCGACCTTCGCGAACTTCGCGTCGTGCATCCGCCCGCCGGGATCGTCCGCGTACCGCGCCCGGAGCCGCTCGAGCTCCGCCTTGCCCCAGGCCATGCCGCCTCTCCTTTTCAGAACGCGCGCCCGGACCGCGACCGGCCCGGGCGCCGACCGTCACCCGTCGAACGCCACGTCGGTGACCGCGTGGGTCCAGGCACCCTCCGGCGCCTTGGTGATCACCGGATCCGACCCCGCGGTCAGCAGGGTCTCCACCGTGCGCTCGTAGTCGGCCGGATCGAGGGTCCCGTCAGAGCCCGCGGTCAGCTTGGCGACCTCGCCCATCATCCGCTTCTGGTGGGTCTCGGTCTGCGCCCCGGTCTCGTCGTTGTCGAGGACGATCATCGCCGCGTCGTCGGGGTTCTCCTCGGCCCACTTCCAGCCCTTCATCGAGGCGCGGACGAACTTCGCCATCGTCTCGACGAACGCCGGGTCGGCGAGCTTGTCCTCGAGCACGTAGAGCCCGTCCTCGAGCGTCGCGACGCCCTCGTCCTCGTACTTGAAGACGGTGAGCTCCTCGGGCGTCAGCCCGGCGTCGATCACCTGCCAGTACTCGTTGTAGGTCATCGTCGAGATGCACGCCGCCTGCTTCTGGAGGAGCGGATCGACGTTGAATCCCTGCTTCAGCACCGTCACCCCCTCGGCCCCGCCATCGGTCGCGTAGCCGAGCTTCGACATCCACGACAGGAACGGGTACTCGTTGCCCCCGAACCACACCCCGAGCGTCTGCCCGGGGAAGTCGGCGGTCGTCGTCACGCCGGAGTCGTTGCGGCAGGTCAGCATCATCCCCGAGCTCTTGAACGGCTGGGCGATGTTGACGAGCGCCAGCCCCTTCTCGCGGGCGGCGAGCGCCGACGGCATCCAGTCGATGACGACGTCGGCGCCGCCGCCGGCGATCACCTGCGCCGGCGCCACGTCCGGGCCGCCGGGCTTGATGGTGACGTCGAGCCCCTCCTCCTCGTAGAAGCCCTGATCCTGGGCCACGTAGTAGCCGGCGAACTGCGCCTGGGTCACCCACTTCAGCTGCAGCGTCACCTCCTCGGCGTGCGCCGTGCCCGAGGCGGCGAGCGCCATCGCGGCCGCCGCGCACCAGGGGGCCATCCATCTCGTCATCGTCGTCTCTCCTTGCTGGACCGTCGTCTCGCTTTTTTGTCGTTTCCCGTGACGAGGTCAGCCGCGCTGCGACGGATGCCAGAAGGTGACGGCGCGCTCGACGAGCGCCACCGCGCCGTAGAAGGCCGATCCGACGAGCGCCGCCACCGCGATCTCCGCCCAGACCATGTCGAGCGCGAGACGCCCGACCTCGGCGGAGATGCGAAAGCCCATGCCGACCGTCGGCGAGCCGAAGAACTCCGCCACGATCGCCCCGATCAAAGCCAAGGTCGTGGCGATTTTCAAGCCGTTGAACACGAACGGCGCCGCCGCCGGCAGCCGCAGCTTGACGAGCGCCTGCCAGTAGCTCGCCGCATAGGTGCGCATGAGGTCGGCCTGCATCGGCTCGGTGGCGCGCAGTCCCTGCACGGTGTTGACGAGCACCGGGAAGAACACCATCAGCACGACGACGGCGGCCTTCGACTGCCAGTCGAAGCCGAACCACATCACCATGATCGGCGCCATCCCGACGATCGGCAGCGCCGCGACGAAGTTGCCGACCGGCAGCAGCCCGCGCCGCAGGAACCCCACCCGGTCGACCGCGATCGCCGTCACGAACGCCGCCCCGCAGCCGAGCGCGTAGCCCGAGAGCGCCCCCTTGACGAAGGTCTGCATCACGTCGGCGCGGAGCGTCGCCCCGCCGGTGGCGAGCCGCGCCGCGATCGCGCTCGGCGGCGGCAGGAGCACCGGGCTCACCCCGAGGCCGCGCACCAGGAGCTCCCAGACGACGAGCACCGTCACCCCGAAGACGAGCGGCGGCAGCAGCCGCCAGAGCCGCCCGCCCCGGCGCGCGGCCAGCCGCGCGTTCAGCCACCACCCCGCGAGCCAGACGGTGATCGCCGCGAGCACCGCCGCCATCAGCGCCGCGCCGCTCCCGCCGGCGGCGGTCACGCCCGCGCCCTCCGCACCCGCGGGTCGAACCAGTCGCGCAGGCCGTCGCCGAGGAGGTTGAGCCCGAGCACGGTCAGGACGATCGCGAGCCCCGGGGCGAGCGCCAGCCACGGCGCGAAGGCGATCATCGTCTGGCTCTCGGCGAGCATCCGCCCCCAGGACGGCGTCGGAGGCTGCGCCCCGAGCCCGACGTAGGAGAGCCCGGCCTCGGCGAGGATGCCGAGGGCGAACTGGATCGTCCCCTGGACGATGAGCAGGCTCGTCAGGTTGGGCAGCACGTGCTCGACCGAGATCCGCGTCCGCCCCTTGCCCGCCACCCGCGCCGCGAGGATGAAGTCCCGCGTCCAGAGCGCGAGCGCCGCCCCGCGGGTGACGCGGGCGAAGACCGGCACGTTGAAGATGCCGATCGCGACGATGGCGTTCACCGCCGACGGCCCGAAGACCGCGGTGATCATGATGGCGATGAGCAGCGCGGGGAAGGCGAAGACGAGGTCGTTGCCGCGCATGATCGCCTCGTCGGCGAGCGACCCGCGCCGCGCCGCGGCGAGGAGCCCGAGCGGCACGCCGACGCCCATCCCGATGCCGACGGCGACGAGGGCGACGGCGATCGAGACCCGCGCCCCGACCATGATCATCGAGAAGACGTCGCGCCCGAAGTGGTCGGTTCCGAGCCAGTGCGCCATCGACGGCGCCTGGAGCTTGGCGGCGATGTCGAGCTCGGTCACGTCGTAGGGCGTCCACAGGTAGGAGACGAGCGCGACGAGGGCGAAGAGGCCGGCGAGCGCGCCCCCGAGCTTGATCTGCCGCATCAGCGCCGCCTCAGCCGCGGGTCGACGACCGCGTAGGCGAGGTCGACGAGGAAGGTGACGACGATCACCGCGAAGACGAGGATCATCACCACCGACTCGACGACGATCAGGTCGCGCTGGCTGATCGCCTGGAAGATCAGCCGCCCGAGACCGGGCAGGAAGAACACGTTCTCGATGATGATCGCCCCCGCCAGCAGGAACGAGAACTGGAGCCCGATGATGGTCAGCACCGGGATCAGCGCGTTCCGCACCCCGTGCCGCCACATCGCCTCGAGCCGGGTCAGGCCCTTGGCCCGCGCCGTGCGGATGAAGTCCTCGCCGAGGGTGTCGATCAGGGCCGAGCGCATGACCCGCGCGAGGATCGACGCCTGCGGCAGGGCCAGCGCGATCGCCGGCAGGGTCAGCGCCTTCATCGCCGCGAAGGGGCCGGCGTTCCAGCCCGGGAAGCCGCCGGCGGAGAACCAGCGGAGGTTGACGGCGAAGACGAGCACCAGCAGCATCGCGAACCAGAAGTTCGGCACGGCGATCCCGATCTGGGTCGCGGTCATCACCCCGACGTCGGGCGGCCGGCCGCGCTTCGCCGCCGCGACGATCCCGACCGGGAAGGCGATCGCCGTCGAGAGCGCCAGCGCGTAGATCGCGAGCGGCAGCGACACCATCAGCCGGTCGCCGATCATCCCCGCGACCGGGGTCCGGTAGGCGTAGGACACCCCGAAGTCGCCGGTCAGCATCCCGCCGACCCAGCCGAGATAGCGCTCGACCGGCTGCCGATCGAGACCGAGCTCGGTCCGGAGCGCCGCGACGGTCTCCGGGCTCGCGTTCATCCCGAGCATGTAGGCCGCCGGGTCGCCGGGCACGACCTCGAGCGCCACGAAGACGACGATGCTGGCGACGACGAGGCTCAGGACGAGCGAGGCGAAGCGGGTTGCGACATAGCGGGCCATCGGCCGAGGGGCTCTCCCGGGAATCCGGCGCGGAGCCTAGGTCCCCGCGCGCCCCTTCACAAGGCGCCCGCCCGCCGTCAAGGCGCGCTCGATCGGGATTGCGCCGGCGAACGGCCGTCCAACCCTGACCGCCCCGGCGCTGGGGAATGCCTCCCTGATGTCGGGATCATCGCCTGAACCGGGCGCGCGTCCGCACCCTCTTCACCCGCGGACCGGGGCAAATTGCACCCTCGTCTCGCGCGCGAGACGAGGGTCAAGTCATTGATATAGCGGGATTGTCCCTCGCGCGTTAACCCTCTGGAAAGGTGCGAGACGGCCGCTCACCAGCGGGCACGGGGGCGGCCGGGTTTGCGGAGGTCTCTCGGGCGGGTACGCTACTCCTTCCAGGAGACCCCCGTCAGGTCCGTCGCCTGGGTCGGCGAGTTGAGCCAGAGGCCGTCGAGGCGGGCGTCGGCGACGCCGGTCTTGGCGAGCTGGAAGAGGAAGACGTTGACGAACCGCGCGGCGATCCGCTCCTGCGCCGCCTGGAGGAGGGCGACCTGCTCGTCCGGGTCGGGGGTCGCGTCGACGCCGGCGATCAGCGCCCGCATCACCGGGTCGTCGTAGCCGAAGTAGTAGTCCGGCCGCGCGTAGATCTCGATGTCCATCGGCTCGGTGTGGCTGATGATCGTCAGGTCGAAGTCCTTGTTCTTGAAGACCTGCTCGAGCCACTGCGCCCACTCGACGGTGACGATCCGCGGCGCGATCCCGACGGCGCGGAGCTGGCTCGCGACGATCTCGCCCCCGCGCCGCGCGTAGGGCGGCGGCGGCAGCACCAGCGTCGGGGCGAGCCCGGCGACGCCGGCCTCGGCGAGAAGCGCCCTGGCCTTGGCGGGATCGTAGGGCGTCAGTTCGGTCAGGTCCTCGTAGGCCGGGTTGTGGGGCGCGAAGTGCGAGCCGATCGGCGTGCCGTAGCCGAACATCGCCCCGTCGATGATCGCCCTGCGGTCGATCGCGTGGGCGAGCGCCTCGCGCACGCGCACGTCGTCGAAGGGCTTGCGGGCGTTGTTGATCGCCATGATCGTCTCGCCCTCGGTCGAGCCGATCAGCACCTGGAAGCGCGGGTCGGCCGAGAACTGCGCGAGGTTCTCGGGCGCCGGGAAGTTCGGGAAGACGTCGACGTCGCCCGCCATCGTCGCCGCGAACGCCGCCGTCGGGTCTGAGATGAAGCGGAACGTCACCTTGTCGAGCGCCGCCGGCGTCCCCCAGTAGGCGTCGTTGCGCACGAGCTCGATGCGGTCGCCCTGCACCCAGTCCGCGAACCGGAACGGCCCGGTACCGACCGGCTTCGTCGCGTTCGTCTCCGCGGTCACCGGCGACACGATCACCGCGTCCCCCCAGGCGAGATTGAAGAGCAGCGATCCCTTCGGCGCATCGAGCCCGATCTCGAGGGTGGTGTCGTCGATCGCGGTCACCTCGTTGATGCCGGCGAAGAGCTGCCTCTGGGCATTGAGCGAGCCCTCGGCCATCGCCCGGTCGAAGGAGAAGACCACGTCGTCGGCGGTGAGCGGCGTGCCGTCGTGGAACGTCACGCCCTCATGGAGGTGAAAGACCCAGCTGAGCCCGTCGGGGGCGATCTCCCAGCTCTCGGCGAGCGCCGGCTCGACCCCGCCGTCCGGCCCGAAGCGGGTCAGCCCCTCGAAGACGTTGGCGTAGACGATCTCGTCGATCGCCGCGGCCGCTCCCGCCGTCGGATCGAGGATCGGCGGCTCGAGCACCAGCCCGACCACGATGTCGGTCCGGGGCGCCGCGGCCGCCATTCCCGCCGCCATCCCGGCCGAGATCCCCGCCGCCACCATCAGCCCCGCCGCCAGCGCCAGCGTTCGTCCCATCCGTGCCGTCCCTTCCGCTAGCCCGCGCCGAGGAGCTCGTCGAGGGCGAGCGCCATCACCGTCGCGGCGTCGATCATGTCGTCGACCGCGACATATTCATCGGGTTGGTGCGCCAGATCCAGTATCCCCGGGCCGTAGGCCACGCAATTCTTCAGTCGCCCGATGCGGTCGATGTGCTTCTGGTCGTAAGTCCCGGGCGAGACGACGAACTCCGCCGGCCGCCCGACGACCTCGGCGATGCCCCGCGCCAGCGCCGCGGCCACCGGCGCGTCGCGGTCGGTCATCGACGGCAGGACCTCGAAGAGGTCGCGGATGGTGTAGGCGAACCCCCGCCCCGACGCCGCCCGCGCCCGCTCGATCGTCGCGCGCACCTCGTCCTTGACCGCCGCGATCGGCTCCTCGGCGAGGAAGCGGCGGTCGATCACCATCCGGCAGCGGTCGGGCACGTTCGGCGCCGGCAGCCCGTCGAAGCCGGCGATCTCCGGCGCGCCGCCGTGCAGCGCGTTGACGTTGAGCGTCGAGGCCCGCGCCGCCGGCGGCACCACCGGCATTGCCGTGCGCCGTGCCGCGAGCGCCGGCCACAGGCTTTTCTCCATCTCGGCGATGACCGCGCCCATGTGTCGCACCGCGCAGTCGCCGAGGAACGGCATCGAGCCGTGGGCGATGCGTCCGTGGGTCTCGATCTCCGCCCACCACACCCCGCGGTGGCCGAGGCAGACCCGGTCCTTGTTCAAGGGCTCGGGGATGATGACCGCGTCGACGTGGGCGAACCGCCCGGCCGCGGCGAGGAAGGCGACGCCGCCGTAGCCGCCGGTCTCCTCGTCGGCGGTCGCCGAGATCTCGATCGCGCCGGGGAAGTCCGGGCGCTCGGCGAGGAACGCCTCGACCGCGACGATGGCCGCGGCGATGCCGCCCTTCATGTCGCAGGTGCCGCGGCCGTAGACCCGGCCGTCGACGAGCGCGCCGCCGAACGGCTCCTCGGTCCAGCCGTGCCCGACCGCGACCACGTCGATGTGGCCGTTGAAGTGCACGCACGGCCCCGGCCGCGCCCCCTCGCGCCGGGCGACGAGGTTCCAGCGCGGGTGGCGGTCGCTGTCGCCGGGGGCGCCCTCGGCGCGGACGAACGCCGTCGCGAACCCCGACGGCGCGAGCCGCGCCGCGACGAGTTCGCAGATCTCGCGGTAGTTGTCGCCGGGCGGGTTCAGCGTCGGGATGCGCACGAGCGCCCGGGTCAGCGCGACGAGGTCGTCCGCCCGTTCCGCAATCCGGGCCGCAATCCGGGCCGCCACCCTCGACCCCACCCTCGACGCCTGCCGCGCGCACATGTCCGCCCCCTCCTCCGCGTCCCCGAGAGTCGGCGCCCCGACCGGCGTTGTCCACCCCGGGAGAGCCCCTCCTGCGGCCTTGCTGCGCCGCGGCAGAATACTCACGCGGTCGCCTTTGACCCCGGCCCGGACGGCTGCTACTCCCCCGGAAGTATCGAATCAGTGGTAGGGGTACCCAGATGACTTCCGCAAACCTCGTGCCGATCCCCGAGCTCTTCGTCTCGGCCGACAGCGCGGCGAAACTCAAGCTCGAGGCGGCCGACCTGCCCTCCTGGGACCTGACGCAGCGCCAGACGTGCGACCTCGAGCTCTTGATGAACGGCGGCTTCCATCCGCTCAAGGGCTTCCTGACCGAGGCCGACTACGACGGCGTCTGCAAGGACATGCGCCTCTCCGACGGCTCGCTGTGGCCGATGCCGATCAACCTCGACGTGACCGAGGACTTCGCCGCCAAGGTCGAGCCCGGCCAGGACATCGCGCTCCGCGACCAGGAGGGCGTGATCCTCGCGATCATGTCGGTCACCGACAAGTGGAGCCCGGACAAGTCGAAGGAGGCCGAGCTCGTCTTCGGCGCCGACGACCTCGCCCACCCGGCGGTCAACTACCTGCACAACAAGGCCAACCCGGTCTATCTCGGCGGCCCGATCACCGGCATCCAGCAGCCGGTGCACTACGACTTCCGCTCGCGCCGCAACACCCCGAACGAGCTGCGCGCCTACTTCCGCAAGCTCGGCTGGCGCCGGATCGTCGCCTTCCAGACCCGCAACCCCCTCCACCGCGCCCACCAGGAGCTGACCTTCCGCGCCGCCCGCGAGGCGCAGGCGAACCTGCTCATCCACCCCTCGGTCGGCATGACCAAGCCCGGCGACATCGACCACTTCACCCGGGTGCGCTGCTACGAGGCGGTGCTCGACCAGTACCCGGCCTCGACCACGACGCTCTCGCTCCTCAACCTCGCGATGCGCATGGGCGGCCCGCGCGAGGCGGTCTGGCACGGCATCATCCGCCGCAACCACGGCTGCACCCACATGATCGTCGGCCGCGACCACGCCGGTCCGGGCAAGAACAGCCAGGGCAAGGACTTCTACGGCCCCTACGACGCGCAGGAGCTGTTCGGCAAGCACCAGGCCGAGATCGGGGTCGAGATGGTCGACTTCAAGCAGATGGTCTACGTCCAGGAGAAGGCCCAGTACGAGCCCGCCGACGAGGTCGACGAGGGCCAGACCGTCCTCAACATCTCCGGCACCGAGTTCCGCCGCCGCCTCCAGGAAGGCCTCGAGATCCCCGACTGGTTCTCGTTCCCGGGCGTCGTCGAGGAGCTGCGCAAGTCGAAGCCGGCGCGCTCGAAGCAGGGCTTCACCGTGTTCTTCACCGGCCTCTCGGGCTCGGGCAAGTCGACGGTCGCCAACGCGCTGATGGTCAAGCTCATGGAGATGGGCGGCCGCCCGGTGACGCTGCTCGACGGCGACGTCGTGCGCAAGCACCTGTCGAGCGAGCTCGGCTTCTCCAAGGAGCACCGCGACATCAACATCCGCCGCATCGGCTACGTCGCCTCCGAGATCACCAAGAACGGCGGCATCGCCATCTGCGCGCCGATCGCCCCCTACGAGGCGACGCGCGCCGCGGTGCGCGAGATGGTCGAGGCCTACGGCGCCTTCCTCGAGGTCCACGTCGCGACCAGCCTCGAGGAGTGCGAGCGCCGCGACCGCAAGGGCCTCTACAAGCTCGCCCGCGAAGGCAAGATCAAGGAGTTCACCGGCATCTCCGACCCCTACGAGGAGCCGAAGGACCCCGAGATCCGCCTCGAGACCGAGGGCAACGAGATCGACTACTCGGCCCAGCAGGTGATCCTGAAGCTCGAGCAGATGGGCCTGATCCGCGCCTGACGCGCGGGTCCCTCCCGGCGAGCACGACGGGCGCCCCGCGGGGCGCCCGTCGTCGTTTCGGGACCGGCTCCCCGGGGACGACCGCGCTGGCGATCCGCCACCGCGGTCGGGCGGCTCGCCGCTCGCAGTGCGATCATCCTTATGTCGCACTCAGGTTAACCCGCGGATTGACAAACCGCGCGGAGTGATCTGAAAATAGCCCCCTATTCACTGGGGGGTGAAAGATGAGTGGAAGTCATAGGGCCGTTTTATCGGCCGATACAATACGCTTATCACGCGATCTGGAATCCTGGCCCGGCGCCGCCGGGCACCACGTGCCACGCGACGGCGGCGCTTCCGAGGCCGGCGCACCGGTCGGGTCGCCGCCACCGAGGACGCCGGCGCGCGCCGCGCGCCACCGACAGAACCCACGGCTGCTCGAGATCGTCGAGGCCGCCGAGATCGAGGAGGCGGAGGCGGCGTTCGAGGTCGTCCGCCGGGCGCAGGCCGTCCCCGACCGCGGGTGGGCGTGGGTGGTGGTCGCGCTGGCCGCCGCGGTCGCGCTCTATGCGCTGTGGCGGACGATGCACTGAGCGACCCGGGGACCGCGCTCAGGACGCTGCGCCGCCCCTGAACCGGCCGGCGGAGAACGGCGCGGGGTCCGCGACCGGGGTCTCGCCCGACATCATCTCGGCGAGCAGGCGCCCGGTCACCGGCCCGAGGGTCAGCCCCTGGTGGCCGTGGCCGAAGGCGAACCACAGGCCGGGGCGCCGCGGCGCCGGGCCGATCACCGGCAGCATGTCGGCCGTGCACGGCCGGCTGCCGAGCCACGGCACCGGGTCGAGCCGCGCGCCGAGCGGAAAGAGCCGGCGCGCGACGGCCTCGGCGCGGGCGAGCTGCACCGGGGTCGCCGGCGCGTCCTGGAGGGCGAGCTCGGCGCCGGTGGTCAGGCGGATGCCGGCGCGCATCGGCGCGAGGAGGTAGCCGGTCTCGAGGTCGGCGAGCCAGTTCACGAGCGGCCGCCCGGGATCCGCCGCGTAGTGCATGTGGTAGCCGCGCTTGACGAAGAGCGGCAGCCGGTAGCCGAGCGCGCGGGTCATCGCCGCCGACCACGGCCCGGCGGCGATCACCACCCGCTCCGCCCGCTCGGCGCCGCCGGCGAGCGCGACGCGCCAGCCCGCCCCGTCGGGCGCGAGCCCGCGCACCTCGCCCTCCCCGAGCCGGCCGCCGAGGCCGGCGAAGGCGTCGGCGTAGGCGCGGACGAGCGCGGCGGGATCGCGCACGGTCCAAGTGTCGCTCCAGTGGATCGCCCCGGCCATGCGCTCGGTCAGGTGCGGCTCGGTCCGGGCGAGCGCCGCGCCGTCGAGGACGCGGCTCTCGACGCCGTGGGCGCGGGCGTCGGCCTCGGCCCGCGCCGCCGCCGCCGCGAGGGCGCGCGGGCTGCGGTAGGCGTCGAGCCAGCCGTCCTTGCGGACGAGGGCGTCGGCGCCGGCGAGCGCGATCAGGCGCCCGTGCTCGTCGAGGCTCCGGACGATCAGCGTCGCCCACGCCGCAGCGATGCGCCGGTGCCGCTTCGGCGCCGAGTGCCACCAGTAGCGCACGAGCGCCCCCGCCGTCGCCGGCAGCGCCGACGGGTGGTAGCCGATGTCGGCCCCGCGGCCGGCGATCGCGGCGAGGAGCGTCCGCGGCGCGCGCGGAAAGGCGTAGGGCGCCACCGCCTCGCGCTGGATGATGCCGGCGTTGCCGAACGAGGTGCCGTGCCCGGGCCGGCCGCGGTCGAGGAGCAGGACCTCGTGGCCCCGCAACCGCAGGTGGAGGGCGACGGAGACGCCGACCGCCCCGGCGCCAACGACCACGATCTCGGACACGCCCGCGCCCTCAGTCCCGCCGGATGGCGCTGCCGCGGGGGAAGGCCCCCTGCCCCGGTGTCGTTCCGGATCTCGCGGACGCCATGCCTGCCCTCGCCTCGCGCGCCTCGACGCGCCGGGAGCGCCGGCCCGGACCATACCGCCCCGGACGCCCGGTTGGCCAGCCCGCCCCGGTGCGCGGAGGCCTGCGGCGCGGAGCGTCCTCACCGCCGGCGGCGGGGCCCGCGGCGCGTCCTCCTGTCGGCGGGCGGATGCGAGGCCATACGCCGCGGCGACGGGATCGGCGGCCCGAACGCCGGGTTCGCCCTCCTCGTCGCCTCGCCCGCCCGAGTCGGCGCGCAGCACCATCCCGCCTTGCGATCCGCCCGCCCCCGCCCTAGAAACGCCCGCGCACTGGGGCGTCGCCAAGCGGTAAGGCAGCGGTTTTTGGTACCGCCATTCGGAGGTTCGAATCCTCCCGCCCCAGCCATGTTTTCAAAAAATGTCAATGATTCC
>CAZEGY010000044.1:0-15123 GCA_964511815.1 uncultured Rhodovulum sp. | reverse complement strand
TGCGCGAGTTCCTCGAGGACGGCGTCACCGGCCTCCTCGTGCCGCCCCACGACCCGGTCGCCCTCGCGGCCCGGATCGAGGCGGCGCTCAACGGGAAGGGGGGCGATGCGCTCCGACGGATGCGGGCGCGGGCGCGGGCGAAGGTCACGGACGAACTCGACGCCCAGCGGGTGATCTGGCCGAAGAAGCGCGCCTGGCTCGAGGCGGCCGTCGCTCCGTCCGCCCCTGCGCGACCTGCGACGCGCCGCCGCTGACGGAGTCGGGCCTGCCTTCAGTCGGTCGTCATGTTTTGCTCGTGGAGGGCGATCGCCTCCTCAACGTCCTCGAAATAGCGGACGCGGCCCTTCTCGAGCACGATCCCGCTCGAGCAGTAGCTGCGGATCGTCTCGGACGAGTGCGAGGTCATCAGGAGGCCGGCGTTGCGGAGCCGGCTCTTGAAGACCATGAGCGATTTCTTGCGGAAGCGGGCGTCGCCGACCGCAGTGATCTCGTCGACGAGGTACCAGTCGAAGGCGATCCCCATCGACATGCCGAAGGCGAGGCGTGCGCGCATGCCCGAGGAGTAGGAGCGCACCGGCATGTCCATGAAGTCGCCGAGCTCGGCGAAGTCGTTGACGTAGGCGACGAGCGCGTCGGTGTCGATGCCGTAGATCCGCGCGACGAAGCGGGTGTTCTGCGCCCCGGTCAGCTCGGGGTGGAAGCTGCCGCCGAAGCCGAGCGGCCAGGAGATCGAGGCGTGGCGGCGGATCTCGCCCGAGGACGGCCGGCTGACGCCGGCGACCATGCCGAGCAGCGTCGACTTGCCGGCGCCGTTGCGGCCGAGGATGCCGATCTTCTTGCCCGCCGGCAGGGTCAGAGTGAGGTGGTCGAGGACCACCTTGCGGCCGTGGGTGGTCACGAAGTGCTTCGAGACGTTGCGGAACTCGATCATGTCCTGGCGGCTCCGGCCGGGCGCCCGGTCAGCGGTTGTCCCGGACGTTGTAGTAGACGAGGAGGAGCACGCTCCAGCCGAGGACGAGGAAGAGCCCGGCCATCCCGGCGATCAGCGCCCGGCTCGGATAGAGCGCGGTGTCGGCGAGGGTCGGCCGGACGTGCGGCACGAGGTAGCGCGACTGCCGGCTCGCCTCGGCCTCGGCGGCGGCGAGGCCGGCCAGCGCATGGGTATAGGCCTGGTTGGCGAACTCGAGGTCGACCTTGAGCGCCTCGTAGGCGCTGATGACGTCGGGCAGGGTCCCGGCGGGATCCCCGTCCGGCCCGCCGTTCCGCAACGAGTCGCGTTCGGCCTCGATGCGCTTGCCGATCGCGTCGATTCGCCGGTCGACCTGGACCACCCGCTGGTCGCTCGGCTCGGTGTAGCTGAGCAGCATGTCGCGCTCGACGAGGGACTGGGCGAGCTCGCTCTGGAGCGCGTTGAGGAGCCCGGCCCGGCCGGCGACGTCGCCCTCGGGGTCGATCATTCGGTGTTCGCGGCGGAACGCCGCCATGTCCTGGCGGAGGCCGCGGAGTCGGCCCTCGACGTCCGAAAGCCCGCGCTGCGCGAAGCCCACGGCATCCTCGCGCGCCTTCTCCGAGAGCGTGTTCACGAGAGCATCGCTCTCCTCGAGCACCGCCCCGGTGATCGCCCGGGCGTCCTCGGGGGTGAAGGCGAAGGCCCTCACCGTGATGATGCCCTCGCTCGACTCGAGGTCGACCTGCACCATGCGGCGCCAGTGCGCGAGAAGCGCCTCGGTCGAGGTGTCGGCGCCGAGGGTGAAGACCGGATCGCCGTCGGCGCGGTTCCAGATCGCCCGGAGGTCGAGCTTCGCGTCGACCCGCTGGACGATGTCCTGGCTGCGGATGAAGTCGTAGAGGACGTTGACGTCGGAGGCGGAGCCGCCGCCGATCTGGGTGAGCGCGCCGAGGATGCCCGCGGCGGCTGCGCCGGCCCCCTCCGAGCGGACCGAGAAGGCGGTCTCGGAATGGTATTCCGGCGCCGCGCGCCACCAGAGGTAGTAGACCGTCGCGGCGAGCGGCAGCAGGACGAGGGCGACCAAGCTCGCGACGAGGACATAGTGTCGCGGCCGCGAGCGCGCGGCCTCCATCGTCGGAACGGGCGGGGGGACGGGCAGCGGCCGGGGCCGCGTCGGGGCGGGGTTTGCGTCCGGAGCCGGCTGGAGGGTCGCGGCCGCCGCGGCCGCCCGGCGCCGCGCGGCGCGGCGCGCCGCGAGGGGGCTGACGTTCGATTCCTCCGCAGCCGGGGTGGGAGTCGGAGCCGGGGATTGCACCTGGGCCTGCGGGGCGCGTTCCCCGGCAAGCGTCTCGTCTGCCTCGGCGGACTGCCGGGGGACGGGGCGTGGATCGGCGGTCGGTTCGGTCATTTACCCCTGCCGGGTGCAACCCGGGCTTGTCACCACTCGATGCGCAGGTTTACTCCTCACCCGACGGGAATGCAAACCCGGCTCCCCGGGCCGGCGGCGGTCGAGGCGATGAGCGACATATCCGACACGATGGCCGGCGCGGGCGTCGACGAGGCGCCGCGGGGGCCGGTGTCCTTCCAGCGGCTGCGGGTGCTCTTTGCGCTCGTCGTGCGCGAGACTGGCACCCGCTTCGGGCGCTCCTACGGCGGCTACATCTGGGCGATCGCCGAGCCGCTCGGCGGCATTGTGCTGCTCACCGTTGCCTTCGGCCTGGCGCTGCGCCGGCCGCCGCTCGGCACGAACTTCGCGCTCTTCTACGCGACCGGGGTCGTCCCATTCATGGTCTACAGCAACATCGTCCGCTCGGTCACCGCCGCGGTCTCCTCCAACCGCGGCCTGCTCCGCTACCCGGTCGTCACCGCCCTCGACGCGGTCTTCGCCAAGCTCGTGCTCGAGATCCTGACGACGCTGGTGATCGGGGTCCTGCTCTTCGGCGGCATCATCCTCGTCTTCGCCC
Source organism: uncultured Rhodovulum sp. (assembly GCA_964511815.1). Classification (GTDB taxonomy): domain Bacteria; phylum Pseudomonadota; class Alphaproteobacteria; order Rhodobacterales; family Rhodobacteraceae; genus Amaricoccus. Next base: position 12,210 of record CAZEGY010000044.1, on the reverse strand, counting down.
CCGACATCCGCCTGGACCCGGCCGCGATCGCGCTCAGCGTCTCCCTCGCGGCGCTGCTCGGCCTTGGCCTCGGCACGCTCAACTGCGTGCTTTTCGGCTTCTTCCCGACCTGGCAGAACTTTTGGAAGGTGCTGACCCGGCCGCTCTTCATCATGTCGGCGATGTTCTACCTCTTCGAGTCGCTCCCGGTCCGAGTCCAGAACGTGCTCTGGTACAACCCGCTCGTGCACGTCGTCGGGCTGATGCGGTCGGGGTTCTACGGCACCTACGAGGCCGACTACGTCTTGCCGCTCTACGTCCTCGGCTTCGGCCTCGCCCCCTTCGTGATCGGCGCCTACCTGCTCCGCCGGCACGAGAGCGCACTCATCGAAGGATGAGCCCCGCCGCGCCTGCCGTCTCCATCGTCACGCCGGTCTGGAACGCGGCGGTGACGCTCGCCGAGACCGTCGCCTCGGTCAGGGCGCAGACCTTCCCCGACTGGGAGATGCTCCTCGTCGATGACGGCTCGACCGACGGCAGCCGGGCGCTCGCCGAGGGGCTCGCCGCCGCCGACCCCCGCCTCCGCGTGCTGGTGCAGGCGGGCAACACCGGTGCCGCGGCGGCGCGCAACCGGGCTATCCGGGCGGCACGCGGCCGCTTCATCGCCTTCCTCGACGCCGACGACCTCTGGCGCCCGGAGAAGCTCGCCCGCCAGGTCCCGGCGCTGCAGGCGGGCCAACCCCTCGTCTTCGCCGCCTACCGCCGCATCGCCGCCGACGGCCGCCCGCTCGGCATCGTGCGCAGCCCCGCCCGGGTCTCGCGGGCGGGGCTGCTCAAGGGCAACGTCATCGGCTGCCTGACCGCGGTCTATGACAGCGCCGCGCTCGGCCGCGTCGAGATGCCGCCCCTCGCCCGGCGCCAGGACTACGCACTCTGGCTCGAACTCCTGCGCCGCACCCCGCACGCCCACGGCCTGCCCGAGGTCCTCGCCGACTACCGGGTGCGGGCCGGCTCGCTCTCGGGCGACAAGGCTGCCGCCGCCCGCGCCACTTGGGCGCTCTTGCGCGAAATCGAGGGCCTGCCGCGGCACCGCGCCGCCTGGTACTTTGCCCACTACGCCGTCGGCGGGGTGGCGAAGCGGCTCCGCGGCTGAGCTCAGCCGCGGAGGAAGGCGAGGAGGTCTCCCGCCGAGCCGAAGCGGTGGCGGTTCCGCAACGCGAAGCCTGCCCGGGCGAGGGGGGCGAGGGGGCCGAACACCCGGCCGATGACCGCGGCGCGGGCCCGCGCCGCCCCGGGTCCCACCCAGCCGTCGCCGGTGCTCGGGGCGGGGTGCACCGAGACCGCGAGGGGCGCGTGCCGGCCGGTCAGCCCGGCGGCGAGGCAGTCGGCGAGGAAGACGTACTCCTCGCCGAGGAAGGCAGAGGTCCCGGCGCCGAGGCCGAAGCCCTCGTCGAAGCGCACCCCCGCCGCCCGCACAGCCGCGGTGCGGAAGGCGATCTCGCGGCTCGCCGCCCGCCCGGTGTTCCAGCGGCTGAGGCTGGCGCCGAGGGGCCGGCGTCGCGGCGCGCCGTCCGCCCCGAGCGAGACGCCGACGAAGAGCGCCGCCCCGGGGCGGTCGCGGAAGAAGCCGCGGACCGCGTCGAAGGCGCCTTCGGGGTAGGTGACGTCGTCGTCGGCGACGAGCACGACCTCGCCCCGGGCGCGGTCGAGCGCCGCGTTCCGGCTCCGCGCCAGCCCACTGCAGTGGAGCCGCGCGACGGCGACGTCCTCGTGGGCCTCGAGCGTGGCGAGGTGCCCGGCGATCCGCGGGTCGGCCTCCGGTGCCTGGACGAGCACGAGGTAATCGACCCCGGGCGCGGCCGGCCATGCCGCCGGGTCGAGCCCGAGCACCCGTTTGCCGAGCGTGGAGATCGCGACGGTCAGGGTCGGCAGGCGGTTCATGAAGCGCGGCGATCCGATGCGGCCCGGGGTCGGGCATTCCTTTTCCGGGCGCACTCTTGCTATATGGCGCGGACGAGGGGAACGCTTGTCGTCGCAGGATGGGCACGGGCCGGCTCCGAGCGGGACGGGCCAGTCTACCCGAAGAGAAAACACCTCTGAGGCGGACATATGTACCTTATCGGCGGGAACGGTGCCCCCAACTACGGCGACGAGCTGATCGTCAAGTCCTGGATCGACTATCTGAGCCGGCGGTTTCCGGGCGAGAGGATGGTTCTCGACTGTAACAATGCATCCATCGCCGAGGGCTTCTTTGAGCATGCCAGAGACTATCTTAGCGTGATATCCGGAGTCAAAACATTCACGAACAAGACCGTGCGGCCGCGTGTCGCCCATATCAAGAACGGTGCGGATCGATTCCTGGAGAGCGTCAGGATCGGGTTGCAGTTCTTCGAGGCGCGGGAATGGCAGTCGAGTCCTTATCTCGCCAAGGTCATCGATGCGCTCGGGAAGTCCCGGACCCTTCACATCCTCGGCGGCGGATACATAAACTCCGGAATACGTCCCGACAGTGGATTTCTCATCGGGTTTGCCGCCGCGGCCCGCCGGGCGCTCGGGATCCGCGTGTTCGCGACCGGACTGGGGATCACCCCTTTCGGGATAGAGCGGTCGAAGCAGGCAGCGGGCCTGATCGCCGCCCTGGAAGAGTTTTCCGTTTTCGAGTGCCGGGATGCCTACGGCTTCGACAGGCTCTACGCCCTGACCGAGGGGACGTCACTGGTGAATGGTGTCGACGATACGTTCATGCTCAGGCCGGAGGCGAAGGAGGACGGCGTGAGCCGGTTGCACCTGTGCTTCCTGCGCACCGACGTGAGGGAAGCCTACCCGGGCATGCTCCGGAATATCGGGCGTCTGTCGGCCGATTTCGACGAGGTGACCTACTGGAACTGCGTTCCGCGGATGGCGGACGACAATATCAGCTGGGTGAAGAAGGAGATACCCCGGGTCACCCTGCTCGACTGCCGTGAGCTGGTGTATGATCCCATCCCCGTGTCGCCGAACGACCTGATGATTACCCAGCGGTTTCACCCGCACCTGATTTCGGCGCGGATCGGGTGCGATGGGTACTTCGTGCAGGATGGAAAATATTACTTCGACAAGCATCACTCCGTCGTGCATCTCGGATCGACGTTTAGGAAGTATGCGGACGGCAGTCCCCTGGGCCGCGGCAGGGGGGAGGGGGGGCTGATGCGCCACCGTGACCGGGAGAGCATGCACAGGAAGGCGGTGGTCCGCGACCTGTGCTACGGGGACGGTTCGGCGAGCGGGGAAAGACCATAGGCCGCAGCGCCAGCCCTCTCGCCGCAGTCCGGTCCGATCCCATGTCCCTGGAAATTTCCGAGCATCGAGACGCCACCGTCGCGCCCTACACGCGGCGGTCGGGCACGCGGCTCGGCAAGAGCGTGTTCGACATGGGCGTCTTCGATGCGGGCGGCGCCTGCGTCGAGACCTCGCTGCTGCGTCGCCGCTACGGCGCCGGCAGGGATGTCGCCGTGGGCGTCCCCGCGCGGTTCGACCGTCCGGCCGCGTCCGAGGAGATCGAGGTCATGTACTTCGGACCCCTCTTCTGGCACTACGGTCACTTCCTGCTGGAAAGCTTGGCGCGGGTCTGGGCCGTGCGCGGATTCGACGGGGTGATCGCCTGGAGCTGCCCGCCGTCCAGGAGCATAAGTCTGCGAGACTGGCAGAAAGATATCCTGAGATTATTGGGGATCGAGAACCGGATATTGCTGATTACGAGGAACACCCGGTTCAACAGGGTCATGGTTCCCGAGGTCGGCTACAAGATCCAGCACGAGTTTCATCCGGAGCAGGCGAACGCCCTCGGTGTCGTCAGCCATGAGCCCCGGCCGGGTCACAAGGTGTGGTTGTCGCGATCGCGTCTGCAGCGACCGCAGAACGTGTCCATGCCGAGGCTGGAAGCCAGAATCGCCGAACGGGGCTGGACAGTGATCCATCCGGAAACCCTCCCGGTTCCGGAGCAGGTCGCCCATCTCGCCGCGGCGGAGCGGATCGCCGGGGAAGAGGGCTCGGCGCTTCACTCCCTGATGTTCCTGAGGGACATTCGAGAGCTTCGGGTGGATATCTTCCTCAGGGATCCCGAGAAGCGGCGCGGCGACTACAACAAGAATTACTACACGATCGCCAGGGGCAAGAGCATTGACCAGTTGGTCCATTATGTTCGATCCGAGGTCGTCATCGAGAGAACGGGAAACGCCCTGGTCAAGACGATCGACGACCCGGCGGAATACGAGAGACGACTCAATCGCCCGGTGCACGAGGCTCCTGACGATGGGGTGGTCGATGATGATGGTCGCGGGAGCGGGGAGGGGCCGATGACGCTCGACGATCTGGCGAAGACGTTCAATACCGACAAGGCATCCGTTTTCGTCAACCACAAGGGGGAAAAGGTCAGGGGGCATGGGTATGCCGGATTCTACGAGGGCTTCTTTGAGGAATTCACCGGCTCCGACGTAACGGTCATGGAACTCGGCTGTGGCCCCGACTGGAACATCGGCGCCTCGCTCCGGATGCTGCGGGCCTACCTACCGAAGGCGCGAATAGTCGGCGTTGACAACAAGGAATCCGCCCGGAGTCTCGAGAAGGAGGGCATCGAGGTCGTCGTCGGCGACCTCGGAGAGGTGGATTTTCTCAGATCTCTACGAAAGTATAATCCAACGATACTGATCGATGATGCGTCACATATATGGACACATCAGGTGATAGCCATGATAGAGCTCTACGATTGCTTGCCGAGAAAGGGCATTTACGTGATGGAGGATATCAATACGTCATTCGGGAAATTCAGGGGCACGCATTCCGGCGGGGCGGACTTCTCAGCTTACGACTTCGTCAGTTCGATATGTACGACGCTGCATTCGTTCGGAGCCGAGCATCTCCGCTCCACGCCCTATGCCGAGTACATTCGCTACCTGGCTCGGCAGACGGCATATGTCGCGCAGTTTCGTCACACCGCGGTGTTCGTGCGGGCTTGATGTCCTCGATCTTCGTTCCGCCGCCTAGGGTGCGATCCTCCATGAAACTGACGATTCACGCCGGCATCCACCGAACGGGCACGACCAGCCTGCAGCGATTCTTCGCGAAGAACCGCGCGGCGCTGGCCGCCCGGGGCGTCGCCTATCCGGGAACCGAGGGCAACCACCAGTCGATCGCCTGGGCTCTCCATCGCGGTCAGGCCGGGCCGTACAGGGTCCTCGCCCTTGTCGAGGAGGTGGCGGCGGCCTGCGCGGAGCAGGTGGTCCTGAGCGGTGAGGACTTCGCGATCCACCGCGATCTCGCCTGGCTCGGGACGGTAGCGCGGGAGATCGACACCAGTGTCGTTTTCTACCTGCGACGGCAAGACCACTGGATCATGTCCTGGTACAATCAACAGGTGAAGTGGCCGTTCCACGCCGAGAAGTCGCGGATGGATCCGACCACCTTCCTCGCCACGCTCGACGACTTCTACTGGCTCGACTACGCGCGCCTGCTCGATCGCTGGGCGGAGGTGCTCGGCGAGAACCGCGTCGGTGTCGGGGTGCTCGAGCGCGGCCAGGTCGCGAACACGGTCGACGATTTCCTCGACCGCCTCCGGATTGGCCGGGAAGGCCTCGCCGACGACGACCAGCGGGCCAACGACAGCCTGCCGGTGCACATGCTCGAGATCGCCCGCCACCTCGGGATCTACGAGCTCAAGGGAGGACAGCGGACGAAGGTCCTGAACGCCCTGCGCACCGGTCTCGCCGACCGCGCCCCGTCGCCGCTGCCTTCCACCGTCTATTCACCGGAGGAGCGTAACCGAGTACTCGATCGCTTCGCCGACTCGAACCGGGAGGCGGCGAGGCGCTACTTCGGACGTGAAGCGCTGTTCCTCGAGCCCCGGCCGGCGCCGGATGCGCCTTACTGGCGCTTTCCGGACCTTGACCGGGACACCCTGCTCGGCGACTGGGTCGCCTCGGTCGTTCGGGCGCTCGTTGGCTGATTTGGCGCTGCGCCTCTTCGCGTTGCGCGTGCTTGGGGCATCTGTTAGGCACGGCTTCGTGCCGCTCCCATGCCCAGTGCCCTACCTTCATGCCTGACGGCGACCAATGAAGATCGCCTTTCTCATCCTCGCGCACGAGCGCCCCGAGCAGGTGGCGGAGCTCGCGCGGACGCTGGTCGAGGTCGCTTCGGACGGCGTCGCGTTCGTCCACTACGACGCCCGCTCGTCGGCGGAGGAGTTCGCGCGGCTCGATGCGGCGGTCGCGGACGAGCCGCGGGTCCGCCTCGTCGCGAAGCGGGTCGCCGGGCGCTGGGGGAGCTTCGGGCTCGTCGAGGCGCCGCTCAACGCGCTCGCCGAGATAGAGGCGGGGGGAGTCGAGCCCGACTACGTGATCCTGCTTTCGGGCGCCTGCCTGCCCTGCCGGCCGGTGGCCGCGCTCGAGCGCTACCTCGGCGAAAACGCGGGCCGCGAGTTCATCGAGGTCGCGGACAAGTCGTGGATCGGTAATGGCTGGCGTGACGAGCGCTGGAAGTACCGCTTCTGGTTCGACCATAAGACCCAGCATACTGCCGAGTGGCTTTCCTACCAGATCCAGCGGCTGCTCGGCCTCCGGCGACGCTTTCCTGAAGGTCTGCGGCCCCGGTTCGGCTCGCAGTGGTGGGCGCTTACCTGGGACACCTGCCGGGCGATGCTGCTCGATATGGCGCGCGATCCCACGCGCCTCGACTTCTTCCGCACCGTCTGGATCCCCGACGAGATGGTGATCCAGACCTGGGTCGCGGCCCTCGTCCAGCCAGACGAGATCGCCGGCCACGGCCTCACCCACTTCCAGTTCTCGAACCGCGGCAAGCCCGTGGTCTTCCACGACGACCATGTCGACTACGTGCCGACGCTCGACGGCTTCTTCGTGCGCAAGGTCTCGCTGCGGGCAGCGCGGCTCCGGGCCGCCTGCCTCGCGATCGCCGCCGCCCCGGACGACGGGGGGTCCTTCGGCCCGATCGGCCCGCGCCGCAGCGACTACCGGGTGAAGGTCGTCGCCCAGACCTACTATCCGGCGCCGGGGCAGGTCTTCTACGGGAGCCAGCAGGTCGACGCGACCGATGCCGTTCTGGCGAACGCCGACACGCCCTACGTGGTGGTGCTCGGGCCGCCGAGGCTCACCGCTGCGGTGGTCGCGGCCTTGCCCGGGCGAGAGCTCGTCCGGCTTGGCGCGGTCTTCCATCCGGCCGATGTCGACCTCGGTCGCGAGGGGGAGGGAAACGGCGCCCCGGGGCGGCCGAGGGCCGACATCGGCGGGCTCGCGCGCACCGACATGGCGATCCGCGACATGCACCCGGCGCTCTTCCTCACCCGGCTCCGGGAGCGCTGCCCGGGTGTGCCGGTCCTCGCCTGGTCGCCCTTCCACGCGCCCGAGCTCCTCGAGGCGGTGCTGCGCGACCCGAGCGCCCTCGTCGTCGCCTGCTTGCCCTTCACCGGCGACGCCGGGCGCGATCGGCGGCTCCTCGCGCAGGCCAGCCGCGGCGACGTCCGCTTCGAGCGGGTGCCCGAGAGCGCCTTCGACGGGATCGATCCCGTCCGTGTCGCCCGCGCCCGGCTCGACTGCCTCGCCGAAGCCGGAGGTGCATGGCTGGACTGGCTCGGCAACGATCTCTTCTATCTGATCAAGGACGACGCCTGCCTGCATCGGAGCGTGATGATCTCGATGCCCTGGACCCCGGCCGGCAGCCCCAATACTCTGCAGCGCCGGCAGATGTTCGAAGCCTCGCTGGAGGGCTGCCGCTTCGTCTCCGCGCCCTGGTTCCGCGGCTTCGCCCGCGGCCTCCGGCGAATCTGGGACGAGCGCTTCGAGGCGGAGACCGACGCGCTTCTCGGGCCACTCTCGGCGGCCGGCGCGGCGCTCTTCGACGCCCAGGAGGTCCGGCGGCGGCCGGGGCGGACCGCCAAGCCCGCCTACGCGTCCGCGCCATCCGAGGTCGCCGAGACCGCTGGAGGAGAGGGGCGATGAGCCGGCTGGACACCTTGCGCAAGGTCGCCCGCCGCGCCCGGCGCGCCGCCGAAGGCCGGCGTTTCGTCGGCCTCGAGTGGCGCGACCGCATGGCCGGGCGGCAGCTCGCCCCGGTGCAGGACCGCACCGCGGCGATCCGCCGCGGCGATGTCCTGCTCTTCGTCTGTCTCCGCAACGAGCTCCCGCGGATGCCGGCCTTCGTCGAGCACTACTGCCGCCTCGGGGTCGGGCACTTCTTCGTGGTCGACAACGGCTCGACCGACGGCTTCGGCGCCTGGGCGGCGGAGCGGCCCGACATGTCGGTGTGGCGCACCGAGGCGAGCTATCGCGACTCGGCCTTCGGCATGCTCTGGCTCAATGACCTGATGCGCCGCCACGCCTGCGGCCGCTGGTGCGTGGTGGTCGACCCCGACGAGTTCCTCGTCTACCCGCACATGGAGACGCGGAGCCTGCCCGACCTCGTGCAGTTCCTCGACGACGACCGGCGCGCCTGCATGCACGCGCTGCTCGTCGACGCCTACAATGACCGGCCGCTCAGGGAGACGGTGCTCGCGCCAGGGGACGATCCCTTCGCCGTCTGCCCCTTCTTCGACCGCGATGGCTACGTCCAGACCGAGGGCTGGGGCAACGGCACCTGGATCCAGGGGGGGCCGCGGCTGCGCAAGCACTTCCACGACGCGCCGCAGGGGGCACCGGCGCTCAACAAGATCCCGCTGATCCGCTGGCAGCGGCCCTATCACTACCGCCACTCGACCCACGACGCCTATCCGCGGCGGCTGAACCGCGCCCATACCCAGGGCGAGGTCTCGCTGACCGGCGCGCTCTTCCACTTCAAGCTCGTCTCGGCCCTGACCGCCAAGGCGGAGGAGGAGGCGAAGCGGGGCGAGCACTACGACGGAGGGCGCGAGTATGCCCATTATCGGCGCGAAGGGGGCCGGGCCGAATTCTACACGCCCGGGATCAGTGTTCGTTACGAGGAGTCGGGCCAGCTTCTGCGGTTGGGGCTAATGTCTGCCGGCCGCTGGTTTTGAGCGGCAGCAGGCATGGAGTTCGGTCGCGCGTCCCCGAGGGGGGACTTTGTCCCGGGTGGGACCCGGCTGGTTAAATACCCGCTTTGCATGGGGGTGCCTTGCCAGTAAGGAACCAGTAAGGAAGCGGTCAGGTTGTCGACGTTCGCCGTGCGCGATCTACCGACCCCTCAAGAAGGTCCTTTGGCCGTTCGGCGTGGTTCTTCAGGAGCGAGCGGCGGGCATTTGCTGTGAATTCGAAAAGAGAAAAGGCGGTCTCTTGAACGTTATTCGAAGGATTTTGCCAAATCGGTGGCACAAGGGCTTCACGATAGTCGACTACTTTCTGGCGGCAGTCTCCGATCCCAGGCTAGTCGGTGAGGCCGCACGCCACGTGCTAACCCGAAGGTCGCGCAAGGTCGAAAGCGGCTTGCGGGCCGCGCGCCGTCCCGAGCTTCGCGAGCCGGCTTCCCGTTCCGTTGTCCCGGCATCGCTCGAAGCCACCTTGGAGAGGCTCGCGCAGGATGTGCACGTCCTGGTGCTCGATCGGCATCCGGAACGAATGAACATCGGTGTGGCGGACGTCGATCTGTTGTCCGCGCTCGTTCGGCTCACGACGATCGCGCCGGGGGTATCGCTGTCCATCGACGGCGAGCCCGTGAACTTCGGCTCGCCGCATTTCAAGAGCCGTGCGCTCGATGCCAAACGGATCTACGCGGCTCTCGTCGATCAGAACTTCGACCTCGCCCGCTTCGCGATCGAGTCTTATCGCAGGACGGCGCCCGGCCGATGGATTTCGACGAACGATCGGAATGCGGTGGCGCGGGCGGTCTACGGCGATCTCTTCGAGCGTCCGGGGATCACAGAAGCCCGCGCGCTCATCGGCGGTCGTACGCTCGGGCAGGTCGCGGAAGACCGCCCTGTCGATGTCGTCTACACGTGGGTCAATCACGCCGACCCGGATTGGCAGGCGCTCTACGCGGCAGCGGGTGCTCCCGAGAAGGAAAAGCGGGACGAGGCGGTCAGCGTCGATGCCGAGACCTTTCCCCGCTTTCACAATAAGGACGAACTACGCTACTCGCTCCGCTCGGTGGCCCTGAACCTGCCATGGGTGAAGCGAATTCATGTCTTCACCAACTGCGCGCGCCCAGAGTGGTTGAAGCCAGACGATCCCCGCCTCGTGTGGGTGCGGCATGAGGACGTCGTACCGTCCGAATATCTGCCCACGTTCAACTCTCATGTCATCGAGAGTTATCTGCACCGGATACCTGACCTTTCCGAGCATTTCATCTATCTTAATGATGATGTCTTCGTCATGAAGCGGCTCGAAAAGAATCACTTCTTTAATGAGAACGGAACGTCGCGAAGCGTCTTCGAGAAGTATGCGATGGTGAGCGGCGACGTCCGCCCCGGCGACGCCGACTACCTGAACGCATCGCGCAACTCGGCGCGGCTCGTCGCCCGGCGTTTCGGGCATGTCCCCACCCAGCTCCACAAGCACGTGGCCTTCGCCCTGCGCCGCTCCACGCTCGCGGCGATCGAGGCGGACTTCGCCGACGCGTTCGCGGGGTTCCGGGGCAACCGGTTCCGCCGCAGCAACGACGTCAACCTGACGAGCTTTCTCTATCACCACTATGCGATTGCCACCGGCGAGGCCACCACCGCCGACTACGAGAGCAGGCTGGTCAAGCCCCATGACGTTCGCTGGCGGACCCACCTCGCCCAAGTGGCGAAGAAGCCGCCGCAGATCCTCTGCATCAACGACGGCGGGGACATGCGCCCGAGCGCGATCTGGGAGTCGAGCGTGCGGGAATTCATGGAGACGCACTTCCCCAAGGAGGCCACCTGGGAGACATGACGTCGACGGTGGCGGGATTCCTCATTGAGGTGCGTGTGCCCTCTGGCGTAGCTTGCCGCCGGTAAAGCTCCTCCGCGAACGGCGTGGCACTGCAGGCATGAGCAAATCTGACCTTGGAAAGGACTGGCAATGGCGGAAACGCTAGAAATCGAGAGGCCGCTTGTCGAGATCGCGCCGGGGCTGTCGCTCCCTCAAGGGTTCAAGTCCTATCAGGACATCTGGCTGAAGGGACAAATCGTCCAGGTCGGCAAGCGCACGTGCGCGCGGCGCTACAAGATGATCTACGACGCACTCGTCCAGCGATACCGTCCGGGATTTGCCCTGCTGGATATCGGGGCCAGCGAAGGTTACTTTTCCATCCGGTTGTCCGAGGACTTCAACGCCCGCGCGACAATGCTGGAGAAGAAGGCCGAGATCTCCTCGATCGTCTCTGCTCAAGACAATCCAAATCTTCGGGCGGTTTCCGGGCGGTTCGACGCCAAAAAGCTGTCGTCTCTCGGGCAGTTCGATGTAGTGATCGCCCTTTCCATCATCCATCACTTTCCGAATTGGGGAGAGATGATCAAGAAGGTACTTGCCATCGGCGATACCGTATTCGTGGAGCTTCCGGCCCAGGACGAGCGCGCCACGAAAAGGGCGGGATCGGCTTCGGGGATGATGGAAATTCTCGATTGGTACAAGCCGACGCTCGTCGGGGAAACCTCCGGATATGCCGAGGAGGCGAAGCGTCAGTTGTGGTGCGTGGATTTTCCGACGCCACCGGCCGGAGAGTCCGTCGTGACGGGGACGCTGACGGGCGGCCGCTCCTCCTCGACACGCCAGGCCAAGCACTATCGGGCCGGATTCCTGAATTATGCCGGGGCTCCGGTATTTCCCGGCACGCTCAATCTGAAGTTGAATCGATCCATTTACTTCAAGAACGGCATGAAGATCGAGAGCGAGAAGGGCGCCTACTATCTCTATCCGTGCAGGATCGAGGGTCTCGCCGCCTACGTGGTCAAGCCGCCCCTCGCCAAGAACCGGGCGAACACCCTCGAAATCATGTCCACGGTCTCGTTGCGAGAGGTCTTCGGCCTGATAGACGGAAGCTCGGTCCGGGTCGAGCTGGATCCCCGCCATCTCGGGACGAAGGAGGAAATCGAGTATGCCGTCAAGCTGCCGCTGCTCGGCGCCTTGACGAGCGAGGAACCGGCGGCCGCCGAGTCAGAGTTCTAGCATCGGTGTCGCGTTCCCTCTCCCGGGAGGGAACGCTTTCGACGGACGGTCGATCGCCTCGCGCGGTCGGAGCGAGGTCCATCCCGGCAGAGCCGGTCGGACACCTGGACCCCTCCAAAAACCCGTGCGTGACGAGGGCTTTGATGATTCACTGTGTCAGGATTGG
>CAZEGY010000043.1:0-15321 GCA_964511815.1 uncultured Rhodovulum sp. | reverse complement strand
CAGATGTCCGGCGGCCAGTGCCAGCGGGTGATGATCGCCATCGCCACCGCCTGCACCCCGAAGCTGCTGATCGCCGACGAGCCGACGACCGCCCTCGACGTCACCGTCCAGAAGCAGGTGCTCGACCTCCTGTTGCGCCTCCAGGCCGAGCACGGCATGGCGCTCGTGCTCATAACCCACGACATGGGCGTCGTCGCCGAGACCGCCGACCGCGTCATCGTCCAGTACAACGGCCGCAAGATGGAGGACACCGACGTCGTGACGCTGTTCGAGGCGCCGGCGAGCCCCTACACCCGCGCCCTGCTCTCGGCCCTGCCCGAGAACGCCCACGGCGGCCGGCTGCCGACGGTCTCGGCCTACGTTCCGCGCACCGAGGCGATCGAATGAGCGCCCCCGCAACGCCCGTCCTCGAGACCCCCGTGCTCGAGACCCCCGTGCTCGAGACCCGGGGCATCACCCGCGACTACGTGTCCGGCGGGATGTTCGGCGGCGCCCGCACGGTCCGGGCGCTCAAGGGCATCGACCTGAAGGTGGAGCGCGGCCAGACCCTCGCCGTCGTCGGCGAGTCGGGCTGCGGCAAGTCGACGCTCGCGCGGATCATCACCATGATCGACCCGCCGACCGGCGGCGACCTGCTGATCGAGGGCGAGAAGGTCGACATCGCGAAGAACGGCGTCCCGGCCGAGCTGCGCCGCAAGGTGCAGATCGTCTTCCAGAACCCCTACGGCTCGCTCAACCCGCGCCAGAAGATCGGCGACGTGCTGGCCGAGCCCCTGAAGCTCAACACCACCCTGCCCGCGGCCGAGCGGCGCGACCGGGCGATGGAGATGCTGCTCAAGGTCGGGCTCAAGCGCGAGCACTTCAACCGCTACCCGCACATGTTCTCCGGCGGCCAGCGCCAGCGCATCGCCATCGCCCGCGCGATCATGGTGCGCCCGGTGCTCCTCGTCCTCGACGAGCCGGTCTCCGCCCTCGACCTCTCGGTGCAGGCGCAGATCCTCAACCTGCTGCAGGACCTCCAGGACGAGTACGACCTCACCTACGTCTTCATCTCCCACGACCTGTCGGTCGTCCGCCACGTCGCCGACGAGGTGATGGTGATGAACCTCGGCGAGGCGGTCGAGTACCGCAGCCGCGAGGCGATCTTCGCGGCGCCCGAGCATCCCTACACGCGCACCCTGTTCGCGGCGACGCCACAGATCAGCGTCGCGCGCATCCGCGACCGGGTCGCGCGCAAGGCCGCGAGCCGAAGCCCGACCGCGGGCGCGCCGACGCCGTCGTAAAGGCGCCGGCCCGGGCGTCGACCGGGGGGCGGCCGGCAGCGTCGCTTGCGGCGGCTTGCTGCGGGTGCGAACGTCCCGGTTTGCGAATGAATGCGCGTTAAGCCTCATTCGCGCCCTATCCGCGCACGCGACCGTTGACAGCGGTGCGAGCGGCGGGGTAGCCCGGGGAGCAGGGGCCGCGAGGGGGAGGTCGGCAGAGGATGACCGCGATGGCAGGCGTGGCCGACCTCTTCGCCGTCGCTGGCGGCGTCATCGGCGTCGAGAGGCCGGGGGCGTTCGCCCGGGCGCGGAGCCGGCGATGGCGCTGACGCTCGATGGCGTGACCCGGGTCGTGCGCGGGCAGACCCACATCCACCCGACGACGCTGACCCTCGACAAGGGGACGATGAACGTCCTCCTCGGCCCGACGCTCGCCGGCAAGACCACGCTGATGCGGATCATGGCCGGCCTCGACCGCCCGACCGAAGGGCGCGTGCTCTGGGACGGCACCGACGTCACCGGCATGGCGGTGCAGGACCGCAAGGTGGCGATGGTCTACCAGCAGTTCATCAACTACCCGACGATGAGCGTCTACGAGAACATCGCCTCGCCGCTGCGCATCCAGCGCAAGCCCAGGGCCGAGATCGACCGCGCCGTCCACGAGACCGCGGCGATGCTCAAGCTGACGCCGATGCTCGGCCGCAAGCCGCTCGAGCTCTCCGGCGGCCAGCAGCAGCGCTGCGCCCTCGCCCGGGCGCTGGTCAAGGGGGCCGGCCTCGTGCTCCTCGACGAGCCGCTCGCCAACCTCGACTACAAGCTCCGCGAGGAGCTCCGCGTCGAGATCCCCCGGATCTTCGAGGCTTCCGGGGCGATCTTCGTCTACGCCACCACCGAGCCCGAGGAGGCGCTGCTCCTCGGCGGCAACACAGCGACCCTGTGGGAGGGGCGCGTCACCCAGTACGGGCCGACGCCGCGGGTCTACCGCCAGCCGCAGGACGCGACCACCGCGCGGGTGTTCAGCGACCCGCCGATGAACTTCGTCGCCTGCCGCAAGGACGGCGGCCGCCTGATCCTCGGCCCGGGGACGGCGGTGCCCGCGACCGGGCCGTTCGCGGCGATCGCCGACGGCGCCTACCGCGCCGGCTTCCGGGCGAACCACCTCGCGCTCCACCGCCGCGGCGCCGCGGCGGTCACCTTCGACTGCACCCTCGTGACGAGCGAGATCACCGGGTCGGAGACCTTCTTCCACGTCCGCCACGGCGAGGACGCCTGGGTCGGGCTCGTCGAGGGCGTCCACCCGCTCGCGCCCGGCCCGATCGCCGTCTGGCTCGACCCCGCCCACGTCTACCTCTTCGACGAGGGCGGCCGTCTCGCCGCCCCGGCGGCCTACGCGATGGCGGCGTGAGCATGGCCGAGATCACCCTCTCCCACCTCGCCCACAGTTACCTGCCCCGCCCGAAGGACGAGGACGACTACGCGCTGAAGGAGCTGAACCACACCTGGCAGGACGGCGGCGCCTACGCGCTCCTCGGCGCCTCGGGCTGCGGCAAGACCACGCTGCTCAACATCATCTCCGGCCTCATCCACCCCTCGCAGGGCCGCGTCCTCTTCGGTGACCGCGACGTGACCGGCTTGCCGACCGAGGAGCGCAACATCGCCCAGGTCTTCCAGTTCCCCGTCGTCTACGACACGATGACCGTGCGCGAGAACCTCGCCTTCCCGCTGCGCAACCGCGGCATGGACCCCGCCGCCATCGCCGAGCGGGTCCAGGGCATCGCCCGGATGATCGGCATGGAGCCGGTGCTCGACCGCAAGGCCCGCCGGCTGACCGCCGACGCCAAGCAGAAGATCAGCCTCGGCCGCGGCATGGTCAGGAAGGACGTCAACGCCATCCTCTTCGACGAGCCGCTGACCGTCATCGACCCGCAGATGAAGTGGGAGCTCCGCACCCAGCTCAAGGAGCTCCATCGCGAGTTCGGCCACACGATGATCTACGTCACCCACGACCAGACCGAGGCGCTGACCTTCGCCGAGCGCGTCGTCGTCATGCACGACGGCCGCGTCGTCCAGATCGGCACGCCCCAGGAGCTCTTCGAGACCCCGGCGCACACCTTCGTCGGCTACTTCATCGGCTCGCCCGGCATGAACCTCCTCGACGCCGAGATCGACGGCGCCCGCGCCCGCATCGGCGCGGCGACGATCCCGCTCGCCGCCGACTACGGCCGCCCCGCCGGCCGCACCCGCATCGGCATCCGTCCCGAGTACGTGCGGATGACCGGCGACGAGGGCCTGCCGGTGACGGTCCGCCGCGTCGAGGACGTCGGCCGCCACCGCATCGTCCGCGCCGAGCTCTTCGGCCAGCGCCTCGACGTCATCGTCGACGAGGGCGCCGCCCTGCCGGCGGCCGCGCCGCACGTCGCCTTCGACCCGGGCAAGGTCAACGTCTACGCCGACGACTGGCGCCTCGCGGGGAGCGCCGCCTGATGGACAAGACCCACAACAACCGCGCCTGGTTCCTCGTCCTGCCGATGCTCGTCATCGTCGCGTTCTCGGCGGTGATCCCGCTGATGACCGTGGTCAACTACGCGGTCAACGACACCTTCGGGCAGAACCAGTTCTTCTGGGCCGGCCTCGACTGGTTCGACGACATGCTCCACTCCGACCGGCTGTGGGCCGCGCTCGGGCGGCAGGTGCTGTTCTCGGGGATCATCCTCGCGATCGAGGTGCCGCTCGGCATCTACGTCGCCCTCAACATGCCGAAGAAGGGCTTCTGGGCCTCCGTCTGCCTCGTCCTGATGGCGCTGCCGCTGCTCATCCCCTTCAACGTCGTCGGGACCATCTGGCAGATCTTCGGGCGCACCGACATCGGCCTCCTCGGCCGCGCCCTCGCCGGGCTCGGCATCGACTACAACTACACCAACGATCCGATCGACGCGTGGATCACCATCATCGTCATGGACGTCTGGCACTGGACGAGCCTCGTCGCGCTGCTCTGCTACGCCGCCCTCCAGTCGATCCCCCAGGCCTACTACCAGGCCGCCAAGATCGACCAGGCGAGCCGCTGGAAGGTCTTCCGCTACATCGAGCTCCCCAAGATGAAGGGCGTGCTGTTGATCGCGATCCTCCTGCGCTTCATGGACAGCTTCATGATCTACACCGAGCCCTTCGTCGTCACCGGCGGCGGCCCCGGCAACTCGACGACCTTCCTCTCGATCGACCTCGTCAAGATGGCCGTCGGCCAGTTCGACCTCGGGCCGGCGGCGGCCTTCTCGATCATGTACTTCCTCGTGATCCTGCTCGTCTCCTGGGTCTTCTACACGGTGATGACCAACATCGACCGCGAGGAGGGCGTCTGATGCGGCTCCGCGGTTCGCCCTTCGTCATCGCCCTCTACCTGCTCTTCCTGCTGATCCCGATCTACTGGCTCGTCAACATGAGCCTGAAGACCAACACCGAGATCACCCAGTCCTTCACCCTCTTCCCGGCGGAGCTCACCTTCCGCAACTACCGCACGATCCTGACCGACCCGAGCTGGTACATGGGCTACGTCAACTCGATCATCTACGTGGTGATGAACACGGTTATTTCCGTCACCGTCGCCCTGCCCGCCGCCTACGCCTTCAGCCGCTACAGCTTCATGGGCGACAAGCACCTGTTCTTCTGGCTGCTGACCAACCGCATGGCCCCGCCGGCGGTCTTCGCCCTGCCCTTCTTCCAGCTCTATTCCTCGGTCGGGCTCTTCGACACCCACATCGCCGTCGCCCTCGCCCACTGCCTGTTCAACGTCGCGCTGGCGGTGTGGATCCTCGAGGGCTTCATGCGCGGGGTGCCGAAGGAGCTCGACGAGACCGCCTACGTCGACGGCTACCGCTTCGGCACCTTCTTCGTGAAGATCTTCATGCCGCTGATCGCATCCGGCATCGGCGTCGCCGCCTTCTTCTGCTTCATGTTCTCCTGGGTCGAGCTCCTGCTCTCGCGCACCCTGACCTCGGTCAACGCCAAGCCGATCGCCGCCACCATGACCCGCACCGTCTCGGCCTCGGGCATGGACTGGGGCGTCCTCGCCGCGGCCGGCGTCCTGACCATCGTGCCCGGGGCGCTCGTCATCTACTTCGTCCGCAACTACATCGCCAAGGGCTTCGCCCTCGGGAGGGTGTGATGGGACTTTCGCCGATTCCCTTCGCGCGCGACGACTGCCGCATTCACTTCGCGGATTTGTCCGTCGACAAATCCGCGCGCGCCTGCCTGCCCCCGGCAGGCGCGTCTCCGACGCACCAGCCAGGCAGGCGCGCGCGGATTACGAGCCGACGGTCCAGGCGGCACCCCCCTCGGCCTCCGCGCTCGCGCGCTCCGGCCGACGAACCGGCGCGAGGCAGTGCCTCGCTCTCGCCGGTTCGAAGCAGCGGAACGGTCCTGACATGTCCACCCGCGGCTTCACCCTCCTCTGCCTCGCCGTCGCGGCGGTGTTCGCCGCGATCCTCGCCGCCCTCCTCGCCATCGCCCCCCGCAGCGACGAGGGCATCGACTGGACCGGCCAGCTCGTCGCCGGCGGCTGGATGGCGTGGACGCTGCCGGTCGCGCTGTTCTTCCTCGCCATCGCCGGCCTCCTCGCGCTGATGACGCTCCTCGCCGTGCGCTTCCCCGAGACGCCCCGCGTCGGCATCCTGCGCACCGAGACCACCCGCGGCGACCGGCTGTTCGTCACCCTGCTCGGCTCGGCCTTCATCTGCCTCGCCTGGCTGTTCTTCTTCGGCGCCCCCCTCTGGGGGGCGCTGGCCGCCTGCCTCGTCTACGCCTTCGCGGTCTTCCGCTGGGTCTAGGCGGGGAAACGACAAGAAGCCTCGAGTCAACGCGTTCCAAGGGAGGAACAAAAGTGAGACACGGACGAACGACCACCGCCATGGCGCTCGCGCTCATGGCGCTGTCGGCCCCGGCCTGGGCCGACATGGAGGCCGCGAAGGCCTTCCTCGACGCCGAGATCGGCGACCTCTCGACCCTCGACCGGGCCGGGCAGGAAGCCGAGATGCAGTGGTTCGTCGACGCCGCCCAGCCCTTCGCCGGCATGGACATCAAGGTCGTCTCCGAGACCATCACCACCCACGAGTACGAGTCGAAGGTGCTGGCACCCGCCTTCACCGCGATCACCGGCATCAAGATCACCCACGACCTGATCGGCGAGGGCGACGTCGTCGAGAAGCTGCAGACCCAGATGCAGACCGGCGAGAACATCTACGACGCCTACATCAACGACAGCGACCTCATCGGCACCCACTGGCGCTACCAGCAGGCCCGCGACCTCACCAAGTGGATGGCCGAGGAAGGCAAGGACGTCACCAGCCCGACGCTCGACCTGCCGGACTTCATCGGCCTCAAGTTCACCACCGCCCCGGACGGCGAGCTCTACCAGCTCCCCGACCAGCAGTTCGCCAACCTCTACTGGTTCCGCTACGACTGGTTCAACGACGCCAAGACCAAGGAGGACTTCGAGGCCAAGTACGGCTACGAGCTCGGCGTCCCGGTCAACTGGACCGCCTACCAGGACATCGCCGAGTTCTTCACCGGCCGCGACATGTCCTACATCGAGGGCGGTCCCAAGTCGGCCTGGGGCAACATGGACTACGGCAAGAAGGACCCCTCGCTCGGCTGGCGCTACACCGACGCGTGGATGTCGATGGCCGGCATGGGCGACAAGGGCGAGCCGAACGGCCTGCCCGTCGACGAGTGGGGCATCCGCGTCGACGAGAACTCGCGTCCCGTCGGCTCGTGCGTCGCCCGCGGCGGCGCGACCAACGACGCGGCCGCGGTCTATGCGGTGACCAAGGCGATCGAGTGGCTGAACGACTACACGCCCCCCGAGGCCCAGGGCATGACCTTCGGCGAGGCCGGCCCGGTCCCCGCCCGCGGCGACATCGCCCAGCAGATGTTCTGGTACACCGCCTTCACCGCCGACATGGTGAAGCCCGGGATCGCGGTGATGAACGAGGACGGCACGCCCAAATGGCGCATGGCCCCCTCGCCGCACGGCGCCTACTGGAGCGAAGGCACCAAGATCGGCTATCAGGACGTCGGCTCGTGGACGCTGATGAAGTCGACGCCCGACGACCGCGCCAAGGCGGCCTGGCTCTACGCCCAGTTCGTCACCTCGAAGACCGTCGACGTGAAGAAGTCCCACGTCGGCCTCACCTTCATCCGTGAGTCCACCATCCAGGACGAGTCCTTCACCGAGCGCGCCCCGCAGCTCGGCGGCCTCGTCGAGTTCTACCGCTCGCCGGCGCGTGTCGCCTGGTCGCCGACGGGCACCAACATCCCCGACTACCCGAAGCTCGCCCAGCTCTGGTGGCAGAACATCGGCGACGCCATGTCGGGGGCGAAGACCCCGCAGGAGGCCCTCGACGCCCTCTGCTCCGAGCAGGAGAAGGTGCTCGAGCGCCTCGAGCGCGCCGGCGTCCAGGGCGACCTCGGCCCGAAGCTGAACGAGGAGCAGGACGCCCAGGTCTGGCTCGACGAGCCGGGCTCGCCCGTCGGCCCGCTCGCCGACGAGAACCCCAAGGCCGAGACGGTCTCCTACGACGAGCTCATCAAGAGCTGGCAGACCGACTGACCGCGCGCCCATGACCACGAACGGCGGCCCCCTCCCGGGGCCGCCGTTTCCACGCCCGGCGCCCTGATGTGCACAGCTTTCGTGCGTCGCGCCGCGACCGGCGCGGCCCCCATCGGAAAAACTTGCCCCGAATCCCCGTCCGCGGTATGTGTTGTACACAACTAGACTGCCGGCCGCATCGGCAGCGCCCGCAACGCTCACAGGGAGTCCCTTCACATGCCGAACCGCATCCGCCGCACCCTCGCCGGGCTCGCCCTCGCGGCGTTCGCCGCCGCGCCGGCGCTGGCGCAGTCGACGCTCGAGGAGGCCAGGGCCAACGGCTACATCCGCGTCGGCTTCGCCAACGAGGCGCCCTACGGCTTCGCCACCCCCGCGGGCCAGCTGACCGGCGAGGCGCCCGAGGTGGCGAAGGCCGTGCTCGCCCGGATGGGCATCACCCAGGTCGACGGCGTGCTGACCGAGTTCGGCTCGCTCATCCCCGGGCTCAAGGCCGGCCGCTTCGACATCATCGCCGCCGGCATGTACGTCAACCCGCAGCGTTGTGCCGAGATCGCCTTCTCCGAGCCCTCCTACGGCATCGGCCAGGCGATCCTCGTCCCCGAGGGCAACCCCAAGGGCATCGTCGACTACGCCTCCTTCGCCGAGAACGCCGACCTGAAGCTCGCGGTGATGGCCGGCGCGGTCGAGGGCGGCTACGCGAGCGACGCCGGCGTCGCCCTGACCCAGGTCGTCAGCCTCCCCGACCAGGCGAGCCTCGTCGCCGCCGTCCAGGCCGGCCGCGCCGACGGCGCCGCCCTCTCCGCCCTCTCGATCGCCGACATGGCGTCGAAGGCCGACGGCGTCGAGTCGACGAAGCCGTTCAGCGAGGTCGCGGGCCAGTCGGTCAAGGGCCACGGCGCCTTCGGCTTCCGCAAGGACGACCAGGACTTCGTCGACGCCTTCAACGCCGAGCTCGCGACCTTCATCGGCAGCCCGGAGCACATCGCCCTCGTCGAGCCCTTCGGCTTCGGCGCCGACTACCTGCCCGAGGCGACCACCGCCGAGCTCTGCGCCGGCGAATGAGCCGACCCGGGGCGGCCAAGCCGCCCCGCCAACCCGCAGAGAACCCCGGAGAGAGCCGATGGGACCCGGCACCCTGATCGGGATGCTCGTGGCCGCGCTCGCCGTCATCGGTGCGCTCGCCACCCGCCCCGACTACGCGGTCTTCCTGCCCCAGCTCCTTCAGGGCGCGGTGCTGACCGTCGAGATCACCCTGCTCGGCTGCGCGCTCGCCATCGTCATGGGCGTCCTCGCCGCCATCGCCCGCCTCTACGGCGCGGCCCCCGTGCGCTGGCTCGCCACCGCCTACGTCGAGGTCTTCCGCGGCACCTCGGCCCTCGTCCAGCTCTTCTGGCTCTTCTTCGTCCTGCCGCAGTTCGGCCTGACCCTCGCCCCCTTCCTCGTCGCCGTCCTCGCCCTCGGCCTCAACATCGGCGCCTACGGCTCGGAGGTCGTCCGCGGCGCCATCCAGGGCGTCGCCCGCGGCCAGTGGGAGGCGACGACCGCGCTCAACATGACCCGGTCGCAGGCGCTCCGCCGCATCATCCTGCCCCAGGCCTTCGTCGCGATGATCCCGCCGTGGGGCAACCTCTTCATCGAGCTCCTGAAGATGACCTCGCTCGTCTCGCTCATCACCCTCGGCGACCTCGCCTTCAAGGCACAGACCCTCAACCAGGCGACCTTCAAGACCGTCCCGATCTTCACCCTCGTGCTGCTGATCTACCTCGTCCTCTCGCTCGCCCTCACCCTCGCCATGCGCTTCGCCGAGCGACGCGCCAGCCGCGGCCTCGCCCGGGGGCGCGCATGATCTGGGACTGGTCCTTCGCCTTCGAGATCCTGCCGCTGCTCGCCCGGGCCGCCATCGTCACCGTTCAGGCGACCGCCCTCGGCTTCCTCATCGCCGCGACCCTCGGCCTCGTCGTCGCCGGCACCCGCATCGCCTTCCCCGCGACGGCGCTGCCGCTCTCGATCGTCGTCGAGCTCATCCGCTCGACCCCGCTCCTCATCCAGATCTTCTTCATCTACTTCGTCTTCCCCAAGTGGGGCCTCGTCATCGACGCCTTCACCGCCGGCGTCGTCGCCATCGGCATCCACTACGCCGCCTACTGCTCGGAGGTCTACCGCGCCGGCTTCGACAACGTCGCCCGCGGCCAGTGGGAGGCGGCGACCGCGCTCAACCTCTCGACGTGGACGACCTTCCGCGACATCATCGTCCCGCAGGCGATCCCCCCCGTGGTGCCCGCCCTCGGCAACTACCTCGTCGCCCTCTTCAAGGAGACGCCGCTCCTCTCGGCGATCGCCGTCCTCGAGCTCATGCAGACCGCCAAGATCATCGGCTCGCAGACCTTCCGCTACACCGAGCCGATCACCCTCGTCGGCGCCTTCTTCCTCGTCATGAGCCTCGTCTCGGCGGCCGGCATCCGCGCCCTCGAACGCCACCTCAACCGGAGGCCCACCCGATGACCGACGCCCCGATGGTCCGCTTCGAGAACGTCACCAAGCGCTACGGCGCGCTCACCGTCCTCGACGGCCTCGACCTCGACGTCGCCCGTGGCGAGAAGGTCACGATCATCGGCCCGTCGGGCTCCGGCAAGACCACCGTGCTCCGCATGCTGATGACGCTCGAGTCGATCAACGGGGGCGTCATCCGCGTCGAGGGCGAGCCGCTGACCCACATGGAGAAGAACGGCCGCCTCGTTCCCGCCACCCCGGCCCACGTCCGCCGGGTGCGCGCCAAGATCGGCATGGTCTTCCAGTCCTTCAACCTCTTCCCCCACATGACCGCGCTCCAGAACTGCATCGAGGCGCCCGTGACCGTCCTCGGCATGTCGAAGGCCGAGGCGACCGAGCGCGCCGCCGGGCTCCTCGACATGGTCGGCCTCGCCGACAAGAAGGGCCACTACCCGGCCCAGCTCTCCGGCGGCCAGCAGCAGCGCGTGGCGATCGCCCGCGCCTGCGCCATGCGCCCGAAGGTCATGCTCTTCGACGAGGTCACCTCCGCCCTCGACCCCGAGCTCGTCGGCGAGGTGCTCTCGGTCATCCGCCGCCTCGGCGAGGAGCACGACCTGACGATGCTGATGGTCACCCACCAGATGGGCTTCGCCCGCGAGTTCTCCGACCGCGTCTGCTTCTTCTACCAGGGCAAGATCTGCGAGCAGGGCCCGCCCGCCGAGCTCTTCGGCAACCCCCGGAACGAGCGCACCCGCCAGTTCCTGAGCGCGGTGATGGAGGCGGGATGAAACCCGACCGCCCCCCCGCGCGCCCACCCGAGCGCCTCACGGCCCGTGCCCGCGCCGAGCGCATCTACCGCACGCTCCGCGACCGCATCTGCGTGCTCGACTACCCGCCCGGGGCCCGCCTCTCCGAGGAGGAGCTCGCCGGCGAGTTCGAGATCAGCCGCACGCCCCTGCGCAAGGTCCTCGCCCGGCTCGAGGCCGAGGGGCTGATCGCCTCCCACCACGGCGTCGGCACCCTCGTCACCGACGTCGACATCGAGGAGCTCGTCCAGGTCTACGCCCTGCGCATGGAGCTCGCCCCCCTCCTCGGCCGCCTCGACCCGGTGCCCTTCACCGCCGCCCGCTGCGACCGCATCCGCGCGATGATCGCCGAGTGCGACGCGATCGCGGAGACCGGCGACGCCCGCGCCTTCGCCGCGCTCAACATGGCCTTCGTCCTCGAGGTGAGCCAGCTCACCGGCAACCAGCCGCTCCGCGAGATCTCCGAGCGGCTCTACATCCAGGTCGCCCGCGTCGTGGTGAAGATGATGCCCGACCTCGGCCGCGCCGCCGAGTTCCGCGCCTTCCGCCAGGAGATGGCCGAGGTGCTCGCCGCCGCCGAGATCGGCGACTGGGACGCGATCGGCCACATCCGCCGCGCCCACATCTCGATGAGCTTCACCCGCATGCTCGACAACGCGCGCGCCCGCGCCAGACCAGAGGAAGCCCGTGCCCAACCCTGACCCCCGCTTCACCGCCGCCGAGTACGCCGCCCGCCTCGCCAGGACCCGCGCCGCGATGGAGACGCAGGGCATCGAGTGCCTGATCGTCTCCGACCCCTCCAACATGCACTGGCTGACCGGCTACGACGGCTGGTCGTTCTACGTCCACCAGGCGGTGATCGTGCCGCCCGTCGGCAACCCGATCTGGTACGGCCGCGGCCAGGACGCCGCCGGCGCCGAGCGCACGAGCTGGCTGCCCGCCGCCGACATCGTCGGCTACCCCGACCACTACGTCCAGTCGACCGAGCGCCACCCGATGGACGTCCTCGCCGCGCGCCTCGTCGAGCGCGGCCTCGGCAAGCTCCGCATCGGCGTCGAGATGGACAACTACTGGTTCTCCGCCGCCGCCTTCGCCTCGCTCCAGCGGAATCTCCCCGACGCGCGCTTCTCCGACGCCACCGCCCTCGTCAACTGGCAGCGCGCGGTCAAGAGCCCGGCCGAGATCGGCTACATGCGCAACGCCGCCCGCATCGTCGAGGCGATGCACGCCCGCATCGCCGAGCTCGTCCGCCCCGGCCTCCGCAAGTGCGACCTCGTCGCCGAGATCATCGCCACCGGCACCCGCGGCACGCCCGAGTTCGGGGGCGACTATCCCGCGATCGTGCCGCTGCTGCCCTCGGGCAGCGACGCCGCCGCCCCGCACCTCACCTGGGACGACAAGCCGATGAAGTCCGGCGAAGGCACCTTCTTCGAGATCGCCGGCTGCTACCACCGCTACCACTGCCCGCTGTCGCGGACGGTGTTCCTCGGGCGCCCGACGCAGGAATTCCTCGACGCCGAGGCCGCGACCCTCGAAGGCATGGAGGCCGGCCTCGCCGCCGCCAGGCCCGGCAACACCTGCGAGGACATCGCCAAGGCGTTCTTCGCCGTCCTCAACCGCCACGGCATCGTCAAGGACAACCGCACCGGCTACTCGATCGGCCTCTCCTACCCCCCGGACTGGGGCGAGCGCACCATGAGCCTGCGCTCCGGCGACCGCACCGAGCTCCGCCCCGGCATGACCTTCCACTTCATGACCGGCCTCTGGCTCGAGAGCATGGGCCTCGAGATCACCGAGTCGATCCTCATCACCGAGACCGGCGTCGAATGCCTCGCCGACGTCC
This sequence comes from uncultured Rhodovulum sp., assembly GCA_964511815.1. Classification (GTDB taxonomy): domain Bacteria; phylum Pseudomonadota; class Alphaproteobacteria; order Rhodobacterales; family Rhodobacteraceae; genus Amaricoccus. The sequence continues at coordinate 2,319 of CAZEGY010000043.1, read as the reverse complement.
CGCGCAAGCTCCTCGTCATCGAATGACCTCCGCATGACCCTCGCCCCCTCGCCGATCACCGCGACGATCGACCTCGACGCCCCGGGCGCCGCCCACGGCTTCCTCCGCCTCCCCCACAGCCGCGACGACAGCGCGTGGGGGAGCGTGATGATCCCGATCGCCGTCCTCCGCGGCGGCGACGGCCCGACCGCCCTCCTCACCGGCGCCAACCACGGCGACGAGTACGAGGGCCCGATCGCCCTCTTCGACCTCGCCCGCACCCTCGACCCCGCCGAGCTCGCCGGCACGGTCATCATCGTCCCGGCGCTCAACCTCCCCGCCTTCCGCGCCGGCACCCGCACCTCGCCGATCGACCGCGGCAACCTCAACCGCAGCTTCCCGGGGAGCCCGACCGGCACCGTCACCCAGAAGATCGCCGACTACGTCACCCGGGCGCTCCTGCCCCGCGCCGACATCGTCCTCGACTTCCACTCCGGCGGCCGCACCCTCGACTTCCTGCCCTTCGCCGCCGCCCACCTCCTCCCCGACAAGGCCCAGGAGGCCCGCGCCCGCGCCGCCGTCGCCGCCTTCGCCGCCCCCTACTCGGTGCAGATGCTGGAGATCGACGCCGTCGGCATGTTCGACACCACCGCCGAGGCGGCGGGCAAGACCTTCGTCACCACCGAGCTCGGCGGCGGCGGCACCGCCCGCGCCGAGACCGCGGCGATCGCCAGGCGCGGCGTCCGCAACCTCCTGATCCACGCCGGCATCCTGAACGCCGACCCCGCGCCGACCCCGACCCGCTGGCTCGACATGCCGTCGGGCGAATGCTTCACCTTCGCCGAGGACGCCGGCCTGCTCGAGCCCCTCGTCGACCTCGGCGCCGCCGTCGCCGCCGGCGACGCGGTCGCCCGCATCCACCCGGCGACCCGCACCGGCCTCACCCCGGTCGAGCTCCGCGCCGGCCTCGACGGCCTCCTCGTCGCCCGCCACTTCCCCGGCCTGATCCAGCCCGGCGACTGCGCCGCCGTCGTCGCCGTGCCGCTATGACCCCCCTCCCCGGCCTCCGCGCACGCCTTTCCAGAAGGTTAACGCCGAACGGCATTTCCAGCGATATCAACGACATGACCCCCGTCTCGCGCGCGAGACGCCGCGCCCGATGACCCCGACTCTCGCCGACGTCCTCGCCGCGCGCCGCACCATCGCCGGCGGCGCCGTCCGCACGCCGCTCGTCCCCTCGGCCCTCTCACCCGACCTCCTCCTCAAGCTCGAGCTCGTCCAGCCGACCGGCGCCTTCAAGCTCCGCGGCGCCCTCAACGCCGTCGCCCGCCTGCCGCCCGGCACCCCCGGCGTCACCTGCTGCTCGACCGGCAACCACGGCCGCGCCGTCGCCTTCGCCGCCCGCGCCCGGTCCTTGCGCGCCGTCGTCTGCATGTCGGCCCTCGTCCCCGAGGCCAAGGTCGCCGCCATCCGCGCCCTCGGCGCCGAGATCCGCATCGCCGGCCGCTCCCAGGACGACGCCGCCGCCGTCTCCGCCCGCCTCGCCGCCGAGGACGGCCTCGCCGAGATCCCGCCCTTCGACGACCCCTCGGTCATCGCCGGCCAGGGCACCGTCGGCCTCGAGCTCATGGAGGACCGCCCCGACCTCGCCTGCGTCCTCGTCCCGCTCTCGGGCGGCGGCCTCGCCGCCGGCGTCGCCCTCGCCGTCAAGGCCGCCAACCCGGCGATCCGCGTCGTCGGCGTCACCATGGACCGCGGCGCCGCCATGCACGCCGCCTTCGCCGCCGGCGGCCCGGTCGCGGTCGAGGAAGTCGCCTCCCTCGCCGACTCCCTCGGCGGCGGCCTCGGCGAGCCGAACCGCCTCACCTACGCCCTCTGCCGCGCCCTCCTCGACGACATCCTCCTCGTCGGCGAGGCCGAGATCTACCGCGCCATGCAGGCTCACTACTGGCAGGACCGCCTCGTCACCGAAGGCGCCGCCGCCACCCCCCTCGCCGCCGTCCTCGCCGGCCGCTTCATGCCGCAAGGCCCGACCGCCCTGATCCTCACCGGCCGCAACGTCGACATGGACCAGTTCACCCGGGTCGTCACCGGCCAGCCGGTGACCCTCGGCACCCTCACCCTCGAAGGCCGCCCCCATGCCCCATGACGTCCTCCTCGTCACCGAGCCCGACCTCCGCCGCGCCGTCCCCCTCGACCGCCCCGCCATCGACGTCACCGAGCGCGCCTTCGCCGCCCTCCACCGCGGCGTTGTCGTCATGCCGCCCGTCCTCTCGATGGCGCTCCCGGCGGTGAACGGCGAGGTCGACGTCAAGACCGCGTGGATCCCGGGCTTCGACG
>CAZEGY010000042.1:0-15380 GCA_964511815.1 uncultured Rhodovulum sp. | reverse complement strand
GCCCGACGCCGACGGTGGCGGCGGCCGAGTAGGCGCTCACCCGAGGCGCCCGAGGTCGCCCGCGGCGCGCGCGGCCTCGAACTCCGCGACGAAGGCGGCGAGGCGCCCCGCGGCGATCGCGGCGCGGAGGCCCGCCATCAGCTCCTGGTAGTAGTGGAGGTTGTGCCAGGTGAGCAGCATCGCGGCGATGATCTCGCCGGCCTTGAAGACGTGGTGGAGATAGGCGCGCGAGTAGCTCCGGCACGCCGGGCAGCCGCAGTCGGGGTCGAGCGGCCGCGGGTCGTCGGCGTGGCGGGCGTTCTTGACGTTGACCGCGCCGCGGCGGGTCAGCGCCTGGCCGGTGCGGCCGGAGCGGGTGGGCAGGACGCAGTCGAACATGTCGACGCCGCGGAGCACCGCCCCGACGATGTCGTCAGGCTTGCCGACGCCCATCAGGTAGCGCGGGCGGTCGTCGGGGAGCGTCGCGGGCGCGTGGTCGAGGACGCCGAACATCGCCTCCTGGCCCTCGCCAACGGCGAGGCCGCCGATCGCGTAGCCGTCGAAGCCGAGGGCGGTGAGCGCCTCGGCGGATTCGGCGCGGAGCTCGCGGGAGACGCCGCCCTGCTGGATGCCGAAGAGCGCGTGCCCGGGGCGGTCGCCGAAGGCCTCGCGCGAGCGCGCCGCCCAGCGCATGGAGAGGCGCATCGACCGGGCCACCCGCTCCTCGCTCGCCGGCAGCGCCGGGCATTCGTCGAAGCACATGACGATGTCCGAGCCGAGGAGGCGCTGGATCTCCATGCTGGTCTCGGGGGAGAGGAAGTGGGTCGAGCCGTCGACGTGGCTGCGGAAGGTGACGCCGTCCTCGCCGAGCTTGCGCAGGTCGGAGAGGCTCATCACCTGGAAGCCGCCGGAGTCGGTGAGGATCGGGCGGTCCCAGTTCATGAAGCGGTGGAGGCCGCCGAGCCGCGCCACCCGCTCGGCGCCGGGGCGGAGCATCAGGTGGTAGGTGTTGCCGAGGAGGATGTCGGCGCCGGTCTCGCGGACGCTCTCCGGCAGCATCGCCTTGACGGTTGCGGCGGTGCCGACCGGCATGAAGGCGGGGGTGCGGATCTCGCCGCGCGGCAGGCGCAGCGTTCCCGTACGGGCGCGCCCGTCGCGGGCGGCGATGTCGAAGGCGATTCCGGACATGCGCCGTCCCATACGCGCTCCGCGCGGCGCGCACAAACGCCGCCTCGGGCCGCGCGGCGCGGGCGATCGGGGCAAACTGGTTAACGGACGAGCGCCCCCGATCAGGATCGTGGCACGCGGGCGGCGTGCCGGGAAGCCGGCGCGCGTCCGGGCGGTTAACGCCGGCGGCGTCGCGGGGCCGGATGCCCGGCCGCGCAGGCCTCGGGAGTGGCCGCCGTGCGCCGGTGCGGTTGCCGAAACCGGACGGTGGCGGATCCGGCACGCCTCCAGCAGGACGGACGCGCCGGATCGACGCCGGCGGTCGCGCGAGCCCTCGCCGCCGCCCGGGGAGCGGCCCGCGCCGCGCGTCCGGGTCAGTCGCCGTAGATGTCGAAGTCGAAGTAGCGCCCGGCGATGGCGTCGTAGGTGCCGTCGCCGCGGATGGCGGCGATGGCGGCGTCGAGGCGCTCGCGCAGGGCGTCGTCGTCCTTGCGGACGCCGATGGCGGCGCCGGTGCCCTGGATGTCGGCGTCGAAGTGCTCGCGGCCGAAGAAGGCGAAGCCGCCGCCGGCGGGCGTGTCGAGAAAGCCGGCGTCGAGCTGGACGGCCTCGCCGAGGACGGCGTCGAGGCGGCCGAGGGCGAGGTCGAGCAGGACGTGCTCCTGCGAGCCGTAGAGGCGCAGGCGCGCGCCCGGGTAGTGGGCGCGCATGTAGGCCTGGTTGACGGTGCCGCGCTGGACGCCGACGGCCTTGCCGTCGAGCGCCCCGGACGCGTCGTCGAGGCCGGCGCCGCGGAGGCCGACGAAGCGGACCGGGGCGCGGTAGTAGCGCGTCGTGAAGGCGATGCGGGCGCGGCGCTCGGCGGTGTCGGACATCGAGGCGACGATGGCGTCGCAGTCGCCGCCGACCAGCGCCGGGATCATGCGGTCCCAGTCGGTCCTGACGAGGGTGCAGTCCTCGCCGATCCGCGCGCAGAGCGCCCCGGCGACGTCGATGTCGAAGCCGACGATCGAGCCGTCGTCGAGCACCTCGGAGAACGGCGGATAGGCGCCCTCGACGCAGATGCCGAGGGCGGACGCCGGGGAGGCGAGGAAGGCGGCGACGAGCGCCGCGGCGGAAAGCCGAGCCCGCATGTCGTTCTCCCCCCGACCGCCGCCCGCGTCGCGCGGGTCTCCCGACATTACGCCTCCGCCGCGATCCCGGAAAGCGGGCAGTTGAGCCTTGCCGCGCGCTTGCCGCCCCGGGCGAATGCGCCTAGAGAAGGCCGTCCGTGCAGGGAGACAGCCGATGATCGGTCGCCTGAACCACGTCGCCATCGCGGTCCCCGATCTCGCCGCGGCGACGGCGCAGTATCGCGACACCCTCGGGGCCGAGGTCGGCGCGCCGCAGGACGAGCCCGACCACGGGGTCACCGTCGTCTTCGTCACGCTGCCGAACACCAAGATCGAGCTGCTCCACCCCCTCGGCGAGGGCTCGCCGATCGCGGCGTTCCTCGCGAAGAACCCGGCGGGCGGCATCCATCACGTCTGCTACGAGGTCGACGACATCCGCGCCGCCCGCGACCGGCTGAAGGCGGCGGGGGCGCGCGTGCTCGGCGACGGCGAGCCGAGGACCGGCGCCCACGGCAAGCCCGTGCTCTTCCTCCACCCCAAGGACTTCGCCGGCACCCTCGTCGAGCTCGAGGAGGCGTGAGGCGATGACGATCACCGGCGGCGCCGTGCTCTTCGCCATCATCTGGTTCGTGTCGCTCCTCGTCGCGCTGCCGATCGGGGTGCGCACCCAGGAGGAGGCGGGCGACGTCACGCCCGGGACCCCGTCCTCGGCGCCGGAGAACCCGCGGATCGGGCGGAAGATGTTCTGGGCGACGATCGTCACCCTCGCCATCTGGCTGCCGCTCTGCGCCTTCATCGTCTGGGGCGGCCTCACCGTGCGCGACCTCGATTTCTGGCACCGCATGGGGTAACGAAAAGGTGCGGCGAGATGCCGCGCCCGCCATGGTACCGTCGGGGTCCACAGAGAAGGAAGAAGGAGCCGCCGATGAAGCTTCTCGTGCTCGCCACGACACTCGTGGCACTCGTCGGCATCGGGACCGTGGCCAGCGCCTGCGACGGGATGAAGCGCGCCACGACCGCCGCCGCCCAGCAGGGCGATGCGCCGGTCTGGCCGAACGACCGACAGGGCTGACCCGAAGCGGCGGGACGACCCCCGGGTCGTCCCGTCCGAACCCGCGCGCGCCGAACCGGGCCCGAACTTCCTCGACCGACGCGGGCCTTGCCACCGCGACCTGCCCCCGGGCCGTCGGTGTACGCTCGGTCGGCACCGCCCCGGCCACGCGCTTATCGCGTTTACCCCTCGCCGGGGCGGCTGTGGCCGTTCGCCGGCCGGACGGACATCACCCCAGAGAATGCGCTGTCGATCAGGGCCGATACGGTGCGTCCTTCACCAGCCGGTGGAACTGGTGGGTGAAGACGGCGACGCCGGCGATCGGCACCAGCAGGTTGAGGACCGGCACGCTCAACGGAACCGCCATCGCGGTGCCGGTCAGCCAGATCGTCGCGAAGTGCTTGTCGCGCAGCGCCTTGGCCTCGGCGCGGCCGACGCGGCGGAGGGCGACGAGCTGGAAGTACTCGCGCCCGAGCAGGAAGCCGTTGACGATCCAGAAGACGAAGGGGGCGAGCGGCGCCACCGCCAGATAGATCGCGAGCGCCAGCAGGTTGACCGCGACGACGAGGACGAAGAAGCGCAGCGCGTCCCCGACCTGGGCGGCGAGGCCGAGCGCACGCGCCGGCGGCAGGTCGGGGTAGTGCCGCGCCTCCACCGCCTCGGCGACGCCTTCGAGGAAGAAGCCGACGACCGCGGCGGCGACCGGCACCATCAGGAACACCGAGAGCACCAGCCCGGCGCCGACCGCCGCCCAGAACGCCACGTCGTCGAGGAAGCCGACGCTGCCGATCCACGGCAACTCGACGCTCCCGGGCACCAGCCACCCGACCCCGGCGACGAAGACCCACGCGGCGAGCGCCAGCGCGGCGACGGTCAGGACGAGCGACCGCGCCAGCACCGCGAGAAAGCGCCGGTCGCCGATCTGGGCGAGGCCGCGGCCGATGTCGGCGAGGACGCCCACCCGGGCTCAGAGCCAGGTGGTGAGCGCCGCGACGTCGGGGCGGGGCCGGTCGGGGGGGGCGGCGTCGCAGGCGCCGAGGTAGACGAAGCCGATGACCGACTCCGCCGCGGCGAGGCCGAGGGCGCCCTCGAGCAGCGGCCGGTCGTAGGCGACCCAGCCGGTCATCCAGCTCGCCCCCCAGCCCGCCGCCAGCGCGGCGTTGAGGAGGCCGAGCGCCACGGCGCCGCCCGAGAGGGTCTGCTCGATCGCGGGGATCTTCGCGCTCTCCTTCGGCGAGGAGACGACGGCGACGACGAGCGGCGCCTGCTCGAAGGCCGAGGCGCCCTTGTCGCCGTCCTGCCCCGCCTCGGGCCCCCGCGCCCGGATGGCGGCGATCAGGCGCTCCTTCGCCGCGCCCTCGATGACGAGAAAGCGCCACGGCTCGAGCTTGCCGTGATCGGGAACCCGCGCCGCGGCGGTCAGGAGCTCGGCGAGCGCCGCCCGGTCGGGGCCCGGCGCCTTGAGGAGCTTCGCCGGGCGCGACCGCCGGGTGAGCAGGAAATCCAGAACTTCGCGCGCCATCGGCACCTCCCTCGACTGACGCCACCGGACATGTCCCGTGCCCTCCCCCCCGTCAAGGCGCGGCGGGCGCGGGGCGCCGCCGCGGCGGGACGGCCTCACCCTCCCTTCGGTAGAATTGACGACAATTTTTCATCTTCCGGTTGTGCGCGCGTTTGCTATAGTCCGCCTGCGGCGGCGCCGCCGGGACTTTACCGCGATCAGGATGGCAGAATATAACGGCCCGGCGGGCGGGCGCGATTTTCCACACAACGAAGCAGAACCGAGGCGAGAGGGCAGGACCATATGCTTGGCGGATTGACCGGACTGTTTTCGTCCGACATGGCGATCGATCTCGGGACCGCCAACACCCTCGTCTACGTCAAGGGCAAGGGCATCGTCCTCAACGAGCCCTCGGTCGTCGCCTACTCGATCAAGGACGGCAAGAAGCGGGTGCTCGCCGTCGGCGAGGAGGCGAAGCTGATGCTCGGGCGCACGCCCGAATCGATCCAGGCGATCCGGCCGCTGCGCGACGGGGTCATCGCCGACTTCGAGGTTGCCGAAGAAATGATCAAGCACTTCATGCGCAAGGTCCACCGCCGCGGCGGCTGGGCCAAGCCGAAGGTGCTGGTCTGCGTCCCCTACGGCGCGACCTCGGTCGAGCGCCGGGCGATCCGCGACAGCGTCCTCGCCGCCGGCGCCCGCAAGGCCGGGCTGATCTCCGAGCCCGTGGCCGCGGCGATCGGCGCCGGGATGCCGATCGCCGACCCGACGGGCTCGATGATCGTCGACATCGGCGGCGGCACCACCGAGGTCGCGGTGCTGTCGCTCGGCGACGTGGTCTATGCCCGAAGCGTGCGCGTCGGCGGAGACCGCATGGACGAGGCGATCATCAACTACCTGCGCCGCCAGCACAATCTCCTGATCGGCGAGTCGACCGCCGAGAAGGTGAAGATGAAGATCGGCACGGCGCGGATGCCCGACGACGGCCGCGGCCAGCGCCTCGAGGTCCGCGGCCGCGACCTCCTGAACGGGGTGCCGCGCGAGATGGAGATCACCCAGGCCCAGGTCGCCGAGGCGCTGGCCGAGACCGTGGCGACCGTCGTCGAGGCGGTGATGACCGCCCTCGAGCAGACGCCGCCCGACCTCGCCGCCGACATCGTCGACCGCGGCGTGATGCTGACCGGCGGCGGCGCGCTCCTCGGCGACCTCGACCTCGCGCTCCGCGAGCAGACCGGCCTCGCGATCACCGTGGCGGAGGATTCGCTCAACTGCGTCGCGCTCGGCACGGGCAAGAGCCTCGAGTTTGAATCGCAGCTCGCCCATGTGATAGACTTCGGCAACTGAGGCGGGCGTCAGATCCGTCGGGGTCGGGCCCGCTGGTGGCGCCCGCCAGAGGCATCGTATCGGCGTGGCGCAGAACGAGTCGGCACCTGACTACCTCCGCGGCATCCGGCGCGTCCTTCTCGGCGTCGCCGCGATCGCGCTCGTCGCGCTGTTCCTGCTCTGGCGCGTCGACAACGCCCGCGTCGAGCAGTTCCGCGCCGAGCTCGTCGACCGCTTCGTGCCGTCGTTCGCCTGGACGGTGAAGCCCGTCGCCGCGAGCGCGCGGATGCTCGCCGACTTCCGCGCCTATTCCCGGGTCTACGCCCAGAACGCCGAGCTCCGCCGCGAGCTCCAGCGGATGCAGGGCTGGCGCGAGGCCGCGCTCCAGCTCGAGCAGAAGAACGCCCGCCTCCTCGCGCTCAACAAGGTCCGCCTCAACCCGCGCGCGAGCTTCGTCACCGGCGAGGTGATGGCCGACTCCGGCTCGCCCTTCCGCCGCTCGGCGACCGTCAACGTCGGCCGCCTCGACGGCGTCGCCGACGGCGCGGCGGTCCTCGACGGGCTCGGCCTCGTCGGGCGTATCGCCGGGGTCGCCGAGCGGTCGTCGCGCATCCTCTTCGTCACCGACGCCTCGAGCCGGGTGCCGGCGGTCATCCGGCCCTCGGGCCAGCGGGCGCTCGTCACCGGCGACAACGGCGCGGCGCCGGCGCTCGACTTCGTCGATGGCGGCGAGCCGCTGCGCCCCGGCGACCGCGTCGTCACCTCGGGCGACGGCGGGCTCTATCCGCCGGACATCCTCATCGGCCAGGTGGTCGTCGGGGGCGACGGCCGCGCCCGCGTCCGCCTCTCCGCCGACTTCCGCCTCCTCGACTTCGTCCGCGTCGTCCGCGCCGCGCCGCCCGAGGGCGTCGACGGCCCGGGCGGCCTCATCGGCCCGCTCCTCCCCGGGACGCAGGCGGCGATCGCGGTGCCGCGATGACCGCGCGCCGGCTTCCCGCCCTCGTCGAGACCGGGCTCTACCTCGCCCTCGGGCTCGCCGCGACGGTGGCGCCGCTCCTGCCCCTCGCCCCCGGCGGGCGGCTGATGCCCCCCGACCTCGCCTGGTGCCTGACGATCGCCTGGGTGGTGCGGCGCCCGGCGCGGCTCCCCCTCGTCGCGGTGCTCGCCGTCGGCCTTCTCGGCGACCTCCTCCTCGCCCGGCCGGTCGGGCTCGGGGCGCTCGGGCTCCTCCTCGCCTCCGAGGCGTTCCGCCACCGCGCCCACCTCTTCTGGTCGGCGCCGTTCGCCGTCGAGTGGCTGGCGGCGAGCGCCGCCTTCGCCGCGCTCCTCGCCGCCTTCCACCTCGTGCTGTCGCTCGTCTTCGCCGATCCTCCCGGCCTCGCGCTCTCGCTCCGCCACCTCGCGGCGACCGCGGTCGCCTATCCCCTCGTCGTCCTCGGCGTCGTCTGGGTCGTGGGCATCCGCGCCCCGAAGCTCCGCGACGGCGGCCACCACATGGCGCGGCCATGAGGCGCCCCCTCGACGAGCCGCCGCCGCGGATCACCCGCCGCGGCCTCATGCTCCTCGGCATCCAGGCCGGGGTGATGGGCGCGCTCGCGTGGCGGATGCGCGACCTCCAGCTCGCGCAGAACGAGCACTACCGGCTCCTCGCCGAGGAGAACCGCATCAACATGCGGCTGATCCCCCCGGCGCGCGGCGTCATCACCGACCGCCACGGCGCGATCCTCGCCGGCAACCGCCAGAACTACCGCGTGGTGATGGTGCGCGAGCAGGCCAGGGACCCCGAGGCGGTGCTCGCCCGCCTCGCCGAGATCGTGGCGCTGCCGCCCGAGGTGCGCGAGCGGGCGCTGAAGGAGATGGCGGCGCGCAGCGCCTTCGTGCCCGTCGTCGTCGCCGAGCACCTGACCTGGGACGACATCGTCCGGGTGTCGGCGAACGCCCCGGTCCTCCCCGGCGTCGTCCCCGAGGTCGGCCTCAGCCGCATCTACCCCGACGGCTACGACACCGCCCACGTCGTCGGCTACGTCGGGCCGGTCTCCGAGAGCGATCTCGCCCGGCTCGAGGACCCCGACCCCCTCCTCCAGATCCCGCGCTTCCAGATCGGCAAGACCGGCGTCGAGACCCGGCTCGAGTCCGTCCTGCGCGGCGAGGCGGGGAACCAGAAGATCGAGGTCTCCGCCGCCGGCCGGGTGATGCGCGAGCTCGCCCGCGTCGAGGGCACCCCCGGCAAGGACGTCGAGCTCACCCTCGACCTCGGCCTGCAGAGCTACGCGATGCGGCGCATGGCCGGCGAGAGCTCCGCCGCCGCGGTCATCGACGTGACGACCGGCGACGTCGTCGCGCTCGCCTCGGCGCCGGGGTTCGACCCCAACAGCTTCGTCTTCGGCATCCGCTCGGGCGAGTGGAAGGCGCTCCTCGACAACGAGTACCATCCGCTCTCGAACAAGACCGTCACCGGCACCTACCCGCCGGGCTCGACCTTCAAGATCGCGATGGCGCTCGCCGCCCTCGACGCGGGCCTCGTCAGCCCCGGCGACGGCGTCGGCTGCCCGGGCTTCACCAGCCTCGGCAACCGCCGCTTCCACTGCTGGAAGCGCGGCGGCCACGGCCGGGTCGACCTCCGCCGCAGCCTCTCCCAGTCCTGCGACTGCTACTACTACGAGATGGGCCGCCGCCTCGGGCCGGACCGGATCAGCGCCATGGCCCACGCCCTCGGCCTCGGCGTCCGCCACGACCTGCCGATGCCCGCCGTCTCCGCCGGCAACATGCCGGACGCGGCGTGGAAGAAGGAGAACCGCGGCGAGAGCTGGACGACCGGCGACAGCTTCAACTACGGCATCGGCCAGGGCTTCACCCTCGCCTCGCCGCTCCAGCTCGCGGTGATGACCGCGCGCGTCGCCAGCGGCACGGCGGTGAAGCCGCGCCTCCTCCGCGCCGTCGGCGGGGTCCGCGAGCCCGTCGAGTCCCCCGCCGAGCTGGCGGTCGACCCCCGGCACCTCAAGACGGTGCGCGACGGCATGTACGCGGTCTCGAACGAGGGCACCGCCTACCGCTCGCGCATCGTCGACCCGGCGATGCTGATGGCCGGCAAGACCGGCACCAGCCAGGTCCGCATCATCACCGCCGCCGAGCGCGCCGCCGGCGTCACCTCCAACGAGCAGCTGCCGTGGCGGCGCCGCGACCACGCGCTCTTCGTCTGCTACGCCCCCTACGACAAGCCGAGGTACGCCGTCGCGCTGATCGTCGAGCACGGCGGCGGCGGCTCGGCCGTCGCGGCGCCGATCGCGCGCGATATCCTCCTCTACGCCCTCTGCGACGGCCTGCCGCCGCTCGAGGCCTACCCCGCCGAGCAGCGCAAGGGGATCGAGGAGATGCGCGCGAAGATGCAGGCGCCCGCCGCCTCCGTCCTCGTGCCCGGGCGGGACCGGGCATGAGGCGGCCGCCGGCGGCGCCGCTTCCGCTCGGCCGCGGGCGCGCGGGCACGGCCTGCGGCGCGCGGAGGGCGTCGGCATGAGCGTCTTCGAACCGCCCGCCGGACGCGGCGCCCCGCGCGGCTTCGCCAAGCTCCTCGCGATCAACTGGTCGCTCGTCGTCCTGCTGACCGCGATCGCCTGCGGCGGCTTTCTCATGCTCTACTCGGTCGCCGACGGCGCGCTCCAGCCGTGGGCGGAGGCGCAGATGGTGCGCTTCGCCGCCGGCATCGTCCTGATGATCGTCATCGGCATGATCGACATCCGCTTCTGGCGGCTGATGGCGCCGTTCGCCTACGTCGTCTCGCTCCTCCTCCTCGTCGCCGTCGACGTCATGGGCGTGATCGGCATGGGCGCGCGGCGCTGGATCGCCCTCGGCCCCGTGCAGATCCAGCCCTCCGAGATGATGAAGATCGCCCTGGTGATGGCCCTCGCCGCCTACTACCACCGGCTGCCGCCGGCGAGGGTCTCGCGGCCGTTCTGGGTGATCCTGCCGCTCCTCCTCATCCTGATGCCGGTCGCGCTCGTCATGGAGCAGCCCGACCTCGGCACCGCGATCCTGCTCCTCGCCGGCGGCGGGGCGGTGATGTTTCTCGCCGGGGTCAGCCTCTGGTACTTCGCCGCCGCCGCGCTCACCGTCGGCGGCGCGATCTGGGCGGTGATCCGATCGCACGGCACCTCCTGGCAGCTGATCGAGGACTACCAGTTCCGCCGCATCTTCACCTTCCTCGACCCCTCGACCGACCCCCTCGGCGCCGGCTACCACATCACCCAGGCGATGATCGCCATGGGCTCGGGCGGGCTCAGCGGGCGCGGCTTCATGGAGGGGACGCAGGTCCGGCTGAACTTCCTCCCCGAGAAGCACACCGACTTCATCTTCACCGCCCTCGCCGAGGAGTTCGGCTACGTCGGCACCACGACGATCCTCGTGCTCTACGCCCTCGTCATCGTCTTCTGCATCGCCTCGGCGATCTCCAACCGCGACCGCTTCGGGGCGCTGCTCACCGGCGGCATCGCCATGAGCTTCTTCCTGCTCTTCGCGGTCAACATGGGCATGGTCATGGGCCTGATGCCCGTCGTCGGCGTCCCCCTCCCCCTCGTCTCCTACGGCGGCACCGCGATGATCGTCCTCCTCGCCGCCTTCGGCCTCGTCCAGAGCGCCCACGTCCACCGCCCGCGCGGGCAGGACTGATCCCATGACCGCCGCCATCGGGAACGAGCGCACGAAGCTCTTCGCCAACGCCCTCGACCGCTCCTCGACGGCTTGCCTCGCGGTCGGCATCCTCGCGCCGCTCTCGGGGCTGACCCAGGGCCAGCTCCACTTCGCCCCTCCCGCGGCGATCGCCATTGCCGGCTGGTTCGCGGCCGCGGTCGTGCTACACTATGCGGCGCGGCGCGTGCTCGGAGGACTGACGCAATGACCACCGGCTGGTTCATCTTCGGCGTCGTGATGCCCGCCATCGTCGCCGGCGGCGGCTGGATCATGGTGCTCGCGCACGAGCGCTCCCTGCGAAAGCGGAGGGAGCACCGCACGGGGCCGGCCGAGTAGCCCGTGGTGACGACCGTTCGAGGATAGCCGCCCCTTGGGACCCCGCGCCCTCTTTTCCGCCCCGTCCGACCTCTGGCCGATCTGGCGCCCCCATCTCCTCGCCGCCTTCGCCGAGGCCGGGCTCGACGTCGCCCTGACCGACGATCCCGCCGGCCCGTGGACCTTCGACTACGTCATCTACGCCCCCGGAGGCCCGGCCATCGACTTCGCCGCCTTCACCCGCCTCAAGGCCGTCCTCAGCCTCTGGGCCGGGGTCGAGCGCATCGTCGGGACCGTCCCGCCGGAGCTGCCGCTCTGCCGGATGGTCGACGCCGGGCTCGCGCAGGGCATGGCCGAGTACGTCGCCGGCCACGTCCTGCGCTACCACCTCGGGCTCGACGCCCACGTCCTCGGCCAGGACGGGGTGTGGCGGAACGGCGTCGTGCCGCCGCTCGCCGCGGAGCGCACCGTCGGCGTTCTCGGCCTCGGCGAGCTCGGCCGCGCCGCGGCGGCGACCCTCGCCCGGCTCGGCTTCGACGTCCGCGGCTGGAGCCGCCGCACCCGCGAGGTGCCGGGCATCGCCAGCCACGCCGGCGACGCGGGCCTCGACGCGGTGCTCGCCGCGTCCGAGATCCTCGTGACCCTGCTGCCGGCGACGCCGGGGACCGCGGGCCTCCTCGACGCCGCCCGCCTCGCCCGCCTTCCCGCCGGGGCGCGCCTCATCAACCCCGGCCGCGGCACCCTCGTCGACGACGCGGCCCTCCTCGACGCGCTCGACGCCGGGCGCATCGCCCACGCGACCCTCGACGTCTTCCGCACCGAGCCGCTGCCGCCCGACCACCGCTACTGGTCGCACCCGCGGGTGACGGTGACGCCGCACGTCGCCGCCGAGACCCGCCCCGAGACCGCCTCGCTCGCCGTCGCCGAGAACGTCCGCCGCGGCGAGGCCGGCGCGCCGTTCCTCCACGTCGTCGACCGCGCCGCGGGGTATTGAGGCCGTCCCGTGCGCCGCGCCGCGCGGGGTCAGGGCATCGCGACGCCCGGGATCTTCGCCTTGTGCTCGGGCTCGACGTGGATGGTGATGTGGGCGCCCTCGACCGCGTCCTTCAGCGCCCGCTCGATGCGGTCGCAGATCTCGTGGGCATCGGCGACCGACATCTGCGCCGGGACGACGAGGTGGAAGTCGATGAAGGTGACGGGTCCGGCGTTGCGGGTGCGCACGTCGTGCGCCTCGATGGCGCCCGCGGCGTTCTGCGAGATCACCTCGCGGATCCGCGCGAGGCGCTCGGGCGGCACCGCCTCGTCCATCAGCCCGCCGAGCGACTCGCGGATCACCTGCCAGCCGGACCAGAGCACGTTGACCGCGACGAGCCCGGCGAGCAGCGGATCGAGGATCGTCCACCCGGTCAGCACCGCCGCGGCGATGCCGATCATCACCCCGACCGAGGTCACGACGTCGGCGAAGAGGTGGCGCCCGTCCGCGGCGAGGGCCGGCGAGCGCCGCTTTCGCCCCTGCACGACCAGCACCCACGCCCAGCCGGCGTTGACGACGGTCGCGAGCCCGCTCAGCGCGAGGCCCGCGACCGGCGCCTCGATGCCGCGCGGGGCGCGGACGACCTCCCACGCCTCGCGGAGGATGAGGATCGCCGCGACGACGATCAGCGCCCCGGCGAAGACCGCGCTGAAATACTCGACCTTGTGGTGGCCGTAGGGATGGTTGCGGTCGGGGGGCTGGCCGGACAGGCGCACGGCGAAGAACGCCGCGAGCGCCGTCGTCACGTTCACCAGGCTCTCGAGCGCGTCGGAATAGAGCGCGACCGAGCCGGTCAGCGCGTAGGCGAGGTACTTGATGCCGAGGACCGCGACCCCGACCACGATGCTGCCGGCCGCGATCCTGACCGAACTTTCCATCGCCGCGTGCCTCCGCCTTCGTGGCCGCGCACGCTAGCCACCGGCGCCAGCTCGGGCAACCCCTGATCCGGTGCCGTGAACATATTGATAATGCTTCTCAATTCCAAGGGTCGGGCGGGCGGGGTTCCCCTGCCCGCCCCCGGGGAGCCGGTGCCTCAGCCGCGCGTCCAGTCGACGGCGAGCTCGTCGCGGAAGGCGAAGCGCAGGAGGTGGGAGGCGACGACGTCCTCGAGGCGCGCCACCGCCGCGTCGTCGGCGCCGGCGACGGTCATCGCGAGGGTGTCGCCGTCGACGTGCAGCCGGCAGGTGCCGGCCTCGAACACGATCTCGCCGTCGCTGCCCTCGAAGCGCGCCGGTATCTTGTGCGCGAAGTGCTTGCAGAGCTGCGCCGCGTAGGACGCCGCCTTCGGCGTCGCCACCGTCGCGGTGCTCGTCACCGCCGCGCCTCCCGGCGTCGCGCTCTCCACGTTCTCCATGTCCTTCTCCACCTTGTCCGCCGCCTCCCGGATCGCCGCGGCGATCGCCTCGATCTCAGCTTCGCCGGCTCCGCCACCGGCGAAGCGTGCGCGCAGCGCGCGCTTGAGCCCGCGCATCGCCTCGACGACCGCGGCGGGCACGTCCCTGCCCCGGCCACCCGGCCCCATCCGCGCGGCGATCTCGTCGAGCGCCGCGCGGTTCGCCGCGAGGAACGCGCCGCCCTCGTCGGTGATGCGGTAGCGCTTGCGTCCGCCCTCGGCCTCGGACACGGCGTAGGCCATGTCCTCGAGCCACGCCAGCGTCGGGTAGATCACCCCCGGGCTCGGGCTGTAGCCCCCGGCCATCCGCTCCTCGATCTCCTTCATCAGCTCGTAGCCGTGGCGCGGAGCCTCCGCGATCATCGCGAGCACGACGAGGCGCAGCGCGCCATAGTCGAACGGCCGCCGCCCCCGGCGCCCGTGGGGTCCGTGCCCGGGCCCGTGACCGTGACCGGGACCGTGGGGTCCGGCGTGACTTCCCCCGTGCGCCTCCGGCGCCGGGGCCATGTGGCGGCCTCTGCCGCCCGTAACGTGATGCATGTGTCTCATGGCGACCCATCTATATCCCGATATGTCGACTTTCAAGATATATCGACATCCTGCCGCACGATTCCGCCGCGCCGGGGTTGCCGCCCCCGGCCGCCCCGCCTATCCAGACGCGACGCCCCTTCCGAACGGTGCCTCCGCAGTGCCCACCGCCGACCCGTCCCGCGCCCTGGCGCCCGGCCGCACGATGAGCCGCGCCGCGGTCGCCATCGCGGTCTTCGCGCTCCTCGCCGTCGCCCTCGCCGTGGCGGGCATCGCCCTCGGCCCGGTGGCGCTCGGGCCGGGGGAGGTCGTCGCCGCGCTCCTCGGCCGGGCCGACCCCCGCGCCCAGGCGATCGTCAGCGAGATCCGCGCCCCCCGGGTCGCGCTCGGCGCCGCGGTCGGCGCCGGGCTCGCGCTCTCGGGGACGACGCTCCAGGGCGTGCTTCGCAACCCGCTCGCCGACCCCGGCCTGATCGGCGTCACCGCCGGCGCCGCCCTCGGGGCGGTCGCCTCGATCGTCCTCGCCGCGCGCGTCTTCGGCGCGGTGCCGGAGCCGCTGCGGCCCTTCCTCCTCCCCGCCGCCGCCTTCGCCGGCGCGCTCGTCACCACCGCGCTCGTCTTCGCAGTCGCCCGCCGCGGCGGGACGACCCACGCCGCGACGCTGATCCTCGCCGGGGTCGCGGTCAACGCCATCGCCTTCGCCGTCGTCGGGCTCCTCACCTACATGAGCGACGACCAGCAGCTCCGCGACCTCACCTTCTGGAGCATGGGCGGCCTCGGCGGGGCGAGCTGGCCCGCCGCCGCCCTCGCGGCGACCTGCGTCCTCGTCGCCGGCCTCGGCCTCTTCCGCCTCGCCCGCGGCCTCGACCTCCTCCAGCTCGGCGAGCGCGCCGCCTGGCACGCCGGGCTCGAGGTCGAGCGCCTGAAGCGCTCGGCCGGCCTCTTCTCCGCGCTCGCGGTCGGCGCCGGCACCGCCGTCGCCGGGCCGATCGGCTTCGTCGGCCTCGTCGCGCCGCATATCGCCCGGCTCTGCGTCGGCCCCTCGCACCGCCTCGTCGCCCCCGCCGCGGCGCTGATCGGCGCGGCGCTCCTTCTCGCCGCCGACCTCGGCGTCCGCCTGATCGTGCCGCCCGCCGAGCCGCCGGTCGGCCTCGCCACGAGCCTGATCGGCGGGCCGTTCTTCCTCTGGCTCCTGCTCTCCCGGATGCGCCGGGATGGCTGAGCCCGCGCGATCCCGCCATGCTTGAGGCCCGCCGTGCTTGAGGCCCGCGACGTCAGCCTCGCGCGCGGTGGCC
>CAZEGY010000041.1:0-15415 GCA_964511815.1 uncultured Rhodovulum sp. | reverse complement strand
AGCACGGTGGCGCCGAGGCCGAGGAGCGCGCCGGAGAGGACGAGGCCCATCGGCTCAGGCGAACCAGGCGGGATAGTCGGAGACGAGGAGGTGGACGGGCGGCTCGTCCTCCTCGACCTCGGAGAAGCGGCCGATCGGCTGGGCGAAGATGTTGTCGGTGAGGTCGTTGTTCACCGTCGAGACCTCGCCGATCAGCACGTCGCCGCCCTCGCCCCAGAAGGCGTGCCAGTTGCCCGGCATCAGCGTCACGCTCTCGCCGGGGGCGAGGCGGAGGACGTCGCCGGCCTTCTGGCGGCGGAGGAGGCCGTCGGTCGCCACCTCGACGTCGCTCTCGTGGTCGATGTTGCCTTGCGGGTCGGAGTTGAACAGCTTGAGCGCGAGGGTGCCGCCGCCGCGGTTGATGATGTCCTCGGCCTTCACCACGTGGCGGTGCATCGGCGAGAGCTGGTCCTTGCGCGAGATCATGATCTTCTCGGCGTAGCACATGCCGCCGCCACGCTTCAGATCCTCCTCCGAGCCGTTGCGGACGGTGAAGAGGAAGAGCCCGAGATCGTCGAAGCGGCCCTGGCCGTAGTCGGTGATGTCCCAGCCGAGGCGCGCGCCGACGATGCCGCCGATCAGCGGCCGCCTGTCGACCATCTCCTGCGGCGTCCAGTAGGCGAACGGCGGCAGGGCGAAGCCGTGGGAGCGGATGAAGTCGTCCGCCTCCCGGATGATCTCGTTGACGCGCGACCTTTTCAAGATGATGCCCTCCCCCGGCGTTCTGTTCTGTGGTTCCGGTTAGCACGAGGGCCGGCGCCGGCGCCACCGCAAGCGGCGGCAACCGGGCCGATTGCGTCGCCGCACCGCCTCAACCGCGAGGCGCGCTCGCCGGAGGATTTCCCGAAAGTGCTTGACTGGTCGGGACTTTCTGAAAGGATCGGCCCGTCATATCAGGAAATCCGAGACTTGCCGCACCTGTTCCGGCCCCCTGCGGTTGCGCCCGGCGAGAGCGCAGGGCCGCATGCCTAGACCGATCGTGCTCTACGTCCGGTGGGTCGAGCGCGTCAGCCGCTTCTTCGGCCGCGTCGCGATGTATCTCGTCTTCGCGATGATCGGGGTGCTGCTGTGGTCGGCCTTCATGCGCACCGGCTTCAACCGGCCGCCGCTGTGGTCGGTGGAGACGTCGCAGTTCCTGCTCGTCGCCTACTTCATCCTCGGCGGCGCCTGGACGCTCCAGCTCGACAGCCACGTGCGCATGGACCTGCTCTACGCGCGCTGGGCGCCGAGGAAGCGCGCCTTCGCCGACACCATCACCTCGGTCTGCCTGATCACCTACCTCGTGGTGATGCTCTGGGGCGGCGTGTCGTCGACGAACTACGCGCTCGAGTACGGCCAGCGGGCGGCGACGAGCTGGCGGCCCTACATGGCGCCGATCAAGATCGTCATGACCTTCGGCATCCTGCTGATGCTCCTGCAGACCGTCGCCTTCTTCTTCCGCGACCTCGCCCGGGTCCGGGGGCGCGATATCACCGGGGTCGAGCCCGGATGAGCCCGAGCGCCGTCGCCATCACCATGTTCGCGGCGATGCTGGTGCTGCTCCTCAGCGGCCAGCGGGTCTTCGGGGCGATCGGCTTCGTCGGGACCATCGCGGCGCTCCTGCTCTGGGGGACCGGCGGGCAGGAGCTGCCGTTCAACCAGGCGATCACGGTGATGAACTGGTACCCGCTGCTGACGGTGCCGCTCTTCATCTACATGGGCTACGTCTTCTCCGAGAGCGGCATCGCCGACGACCTCTACCGGACCTTCCACGTGTGGTTCGGGCCGGTGCGCGGCGGCCTCGCCATCGGGACGATCGCGCTGATGGTGGTGATCTCGGCGATCAACGGCCTCTCGGTGGCCGGCATGGCGATCGGGGCGACGGTGGCGCTGCCCGAGCTGCTGAAGCGCAACTACGACAAGATCATGGTGACCGGGGTGATCCAGGGCGGCTCGACGCTCGGCATCCTGCTGCCGCCATCGGTCGTGCTCGTCCTCTATGCGATGATCGCCCGCCAGCCGGTCAGCGAGCTCTGGCTCGCCGGGGTCTTCCCCGGCCTGATGATGGCCGCGGTCTTCGTCCTCTACATCTACATCCGCTGCCTGATCCAGCCCGAGCTCGGGCCGGCGCTGCCGGAGGAGGAGCGCAACGTGCCGCTCGGCGAGAAGCTGCGGCTGCTGCGCGCCGGGGTGCTGCCCTTCGCCATCTTCTTCGCGATGACCGGGCTCTTCCTGATGGGCATCACCAACCTGACGGAGTCGAGCGGGGTCGGGGCGCTGGCGGCGACGCTCGCCGCCCTGTGGCGCGGGCGGCTCTCCTGGAAGATGCTGAACGACGTCGCCCGCCAGACGCTTGCCATCAGCGCGATGTTCCTGTGGATCATCCTCGCGGCGCTGTGCTTCAGCGCGGTCTTCGACGGGCTCGGGGCCGGCCGGGCGCTGGCACGGCTCTTCGTCGAGGGCTGGGGGCTCTCCCCCTGGGCGATCCTGCTGATGATGCAGCTGTCGTTCATCATCATGGGGATGTTCCTCGACGACACCGCGATGCTCGTGATCGTCGCGCCGCTCTACGTGCCGCTCGTCATCGCGCTCGGCTTCAATCCGGTGTGGTACGGGGTGCTCTACACCATCACCTGCCAGATCGCCTACATCACCCCGCCTTTCGGCTACAACCTCTTCCTGATGCGGGCGATGGCGCCGCCGGAGATCACCCTCCCCGACATCTACCGCTCGATCGTCCCCTTCACCGTGCTGATGATTCTGTGCCTCGGGCTGATCATCGCCTTCCCCCAGATCGCCCTGTGGCTGCCGGAGAACTTCGACCTTCGCTGAAGAAGAAACAGGGAGAACGACCATGACCAACCGACGCGGATTCCTGAAGAAGGCCGGCCTCGCCGGCGCCGGCGCGGTCGGCGCCTCGACGCTGGCGGCGCCCTACGTCAAGGCACAGGCGCCGATCAAGTGGCGGCTCCAGACCTATGCCGGGGCGCCCCTCGGCGCCTACGTCATCCAGCCGTCGATCGAGGCGTTCAACAAGGCGGCCAACGGCGAGATGGAGATCGAGCTCTACTTCGCCGACCAGCTGGTGCCGCAGGGCGAGCTCTTCCGCGCCGTGCAGCAGGGCACGCTCGACGCGGCGCAGTCGGACGACGACTCGATGGGCTCGCCGGCCGACGTCGCGGTCTTCGGGGCCTACTTCCCCTTCGCGACGCTCTTCAGCCTCGACGTGCCGGCACTCTTCCACAACTACGGACTCAAGGAGATCTGGGAGGAGGCCTATGCCGACACCGGGGTCACCTGGCTCGGCTCGGGGGCGTGGGACCCGTGCAACCTCGGGACGACGGCGCCGGTGACGAGCCTCGCCGACCTGCAGGGCAAGCGCATCTTCACCTTCCCGACGGCGGGACGCTTCCTGACGCAGTTCGGCGTCGTTCCCGTCACCCTGCCGTGGGAGGACGTCGAGGTCGCGATGCAGACGGGCGAGCTCGACGGCATCTGGTGGTGCGGGGCGACCGAGATCCACTCGGTCGGCTGGTCGAACGTGATGACCCACTACCTGACCAACAACATCAACGGCGCCTGGATCGGCTCCTACTTCGTCAACTCCGATCGCTGGGCGGAGGTGCCGGAGCACCTGAAGCAGCTCTTCCTGCTCAGCATGGACAGCTCGAACTACTACCGCCAGCACTGGTACTGGTGGGGCGAGGCGCACTACCGCACCAGCGGCGAGCTCGAGCTGACCTCGATCCCCGCCGAGGAATGGGCCACCGTCCAGGACGCCGCCGAGACCTTCTGGGACGGCGTCGCGGCCGAGAGCGAGCGCAAGGCCAAGGTCGTGCAGATCCTCAAGGACTACACCGCGATCATGGAAAAGGCCGGGCCGCCGTACCGCAACGCCTGAGGGCGAGCCGCCCGTTAACCGCGCGGGGCGGCGGGGGGTTCCCCGCCGCCCCGCGCGGGGAGAGACTTCGATCTGGGGACGCGCGGCGTTAACCAGTTAACCAGGCGGCGCGACCGGGCGTCACCAGAAGGGCTTCGCCCCCGCGAGCCGGTCCCAGCGATCGAAGAGGTCGGGGCGGTCGCGGACCTCGCGGGCGGCGAGCGCGCCGAGCACCCAGCCCACCGCGCGCTGGGCGTCGGGGTCGCGGCGGGCAGGCGCGTCGGGACCGGCGAGCTCGTGGCGGGCCATCGCGGCGTCGTTCATGCTGCCGAAGGCGTCCTGGAGCCCCTTCAGCGAGCGCAGGTAGGGGGCGACCGCGTCCTTGCCGTAGAGCGCGCCGAGCATGTCGACCGCGTAGCGGAGCTTCTTCAGTTGCTTGCGCAGGTCGTGGAGGCCCTCGGCGTCGAGCTCGCGGATGCGCCGGCCCATCTTCATCACCCGGCGGTGGCGCTTGCGGAGCATCGCGGGCGCGGCCTCGGCGATCGGCGTGGCGAGGCGGGCGGACTGGCCGTAGTCGGTCGGCGCGAGCCAGCCGCGGGCCTCGATGAAGGCGGCGAGATCGAAGAGGAAGCCCGTCGTCTCCGGGCCGGCGAGGGAGGTCCGCACCCGTGTGCGGATCGCGTCGCGGCGGGCGTCGAGGGCGGCGGCGAGCGCGTCGCGGGCGGCGGCGTCGAGACCGTTGCCGACGGCGTCGGCCACCACCTCGTCGAGGAGCACGTCGGCGTCGCGGAGCGCGCCGACGTCCTGCCCGATCCGCCGCGCGGCGTCGCCGAGGCCGGACATCGCCGAGCCGCCGAGGATCGGGTCGAAGAGCGAGAAGGCGGTGCGCAGGCGGCGGAGCCCGACGCGGAGCTGGTGCGGGCCCTCGATCGCGGTGCTGTCGGCGACGACGACGAGGTTGTGGGCGACCTGGCCGAGGCAGTCGCGGAGGATGTCGCGGGCGACGGTCTCGACGGTGGCGTCGCCGTCGAGCGCGACGGTGCCGGCCGAAACCGGGGCGACCGCGGTGTCGAGCCTGCCGGTGCGGGCGAGTTCGTAGCCGAGCGCCGCCTTGTTCGCGGCGGAGAAGCGCACGGGGCCGGACGGAAAGAGGGCGCGGGCGACGGCGAAGACCGCGGCGACGTCGCCCGAGACGCGCTCGATCTCGGCCTCGCGGATCGGCGCCCGGCTGGCCCCGGCGACGACCTCGCCGTCGTCGAGGGCGAGCTCGACCTCCGCCCCGTCCCGGGTACGCAGCGACTCGGCCCGGCGGCGGACGCGGGTCTCGAACACCGGGGCGAGGGGCGCATCGCCCGCTGCCGCGCGCACCGCGGCGAGGGCACCGTCGGGATCGGGGCCGTCGAGGACGAGGCGGCCGCCGGGCGCCGGGCGCTCGTCCTCCTCGTGGGCGAAGAAGCCGCTCGACTGCACCGAGCCCGCCCGGCGCTTCACCGTCTGCACCCAGGCGCGGCCGGCGCGGCGGAGGCGGAGCGACACGCCGGCCGCGGCGAGGGCGTGACCCGGAGTATCGTAGTAGACTGAGACGAGGGCCTTCGTCCGCGCGGGCGCCGCCCGGAGCGCGGCGAGGGCCGGGCTCCGGCGCAGGCGGGCGAGGCCGGCCTCGTCGAGCCCGATCTTGAGTTCCGCCTCGATCATGGTGCGGCGCAGCGAGTCGTGTGCATCGCGGACCAGTGTGTTGGTTTTCGTGACGGAATCATGATAGCCTTCCCCAAGACCCTCCTGCTGCCCGGAAGAGCATGGCCGCCGCACAGAGACCGGATATCCCGCCGCTCCCGCGTCCTCCCGCCGCCGCCGTTGCCGTACCGCCAGCCTGCCGGAGTGCCCTCCGGAACGGTCAGCGAGGGTTAAGAATTGTCCCGTAGCGTTGCAAGTGGAAAGGGTCCCTGACGGGACGCCCTGCATGAGGTAACCATGGTCGAAGGCGCCAGGGGGTACACGTCGGAGGGCCGGGCCACCGGCCGGCGGCCCGGGAGGGTCCGGCGATGAGCGCCGCCACGCTCGGCATCGCCTCCGACTTCGTGAAGACCGGCATCGAGAAGGCCGGCATCCCGCTCACCCAGACGCTCGAGCACTACCTGACGATCACCTTCGCCCGCTTCATCGGCAAGACGATCGTCGTCGACCTCCTCACCGTCCGGGTGACCGAGGCCCTCGACGCCAACGCCCCCTCCGACATCCTGCGCGCCCTCGCCGACGAGTGCCTGATCGCCTGCGCCTTCTTCGAGGGACGCCTCCGGCGAAGCGGCACGGTGCGCCACTATGTCGGCCTCGGTCAGGTCACCTACGACGCGGCACGGCTGACCGAGCAGGCCTACGGCTTCGTCCCGATGCGCGACGTGATCGCGAGCGCCGCCGCGGGCGGCGAGAGCGAGGACGGACGGGTGCTCGTCGACCGGGCGCGGGCGGGCAGCGAGACGGCGCGGCGCGCCCTCGCCGGACAGAACGTCGTCGTCGGTCCGTGGGGCGGCGAGCCGCGGCACGGTCTTCTCTGGCGGTAGGCCCGGCCAGCGCCTCGGCGGCGCCGCGAACGGTGCGGGCTCAGGGATCCCTGCTCCCGGCGTCGCGCTGGTCCTTCGTCGCCTGGGTGCGGTCGAGCTTGCCGAGCTCGTTCATGATGGTGACGAGCACCGATCCGGTCCAGCCGAAGGTGAAGATCCCCGACATGCCGATCATCGGCCCGACGAGCCGCCACTCCTGGGGGAGCACGACGTTGCCGCCCCCGAGCGTGGTGTAGCTCTCCAGCACGAAGAAGTAGCTGTCGCGGAGCGAGGCGATCATCCCGAGCGAGAAGATCGGCACCGCCCAGAGCAGGGTCTCGACGAGATGGGTGGTGGTCATCGCGCCGATCGCCGTCGAGAGCAGGAGGCTCACCCGCCAGCGCGGCGTCAGCGCGTTGACGCGGACCCACGCGGCGTTGAATCGCCGGGTGATCGTCCGCATCGCGGCGCCGTGGAAGATGATGATGCCGATGAGAAAGAGGGTCGAGAACGCGACCTCGATCAGCGGGTTCGTCTCAGTTCCGTCCACCGCCCTCGATCCCCTGCGCACCCGATCGGCGCCTTCAGGATCGAGGCGCCATCGAGGCTTGTCAACGCGGCGGCTGGCGGAAGCGATGCGGGCGGCGCGGCCGCAGGCGGCCCGGTCGCGCGTCCGGAAGCGTTTCCGCACCGCGGCCGGGCGGCGTCGGCTCAGGCGTTGATGACGTCCTTGAGCTGCTTGGCGATCGTCACCTTGGCGACGCGGTCGGCGGGCTTCTGCATCTGCTCGCCCGTCGACGGATTGCGCACCATGCGCTCCGGGCGGGTGCGGCAGGCGAACTTGCCGAGGCCGGGGAGCGTGACGGCACCGCCCTGGGCGACCTCGTTGGTGACGATCTGGGTCAGCGCGTCGAGGGCGCGGTTCGCCGCCGCCTTGTCGAGCGCGGCGCTCTCGGCGAGGGCGGCCACCAGCTGGGATTTCGTCATGGGCTTCTGTGTCATTCATCCTGTCCCTGAGAAGTGCCGGACGCGGCCGGTGCCGGGGAACATAGACACCTCCCTGACGGAAACTCAATCGTCGAGTGCGGCGCGCACCCCCATAAAAGCGGGGTCTCGCCACAATCAGAGGGAGAGTGTTGCAGAAACGGATCGCCCTGTGGCCGCGCCGTCAGAGGAAGGCGGTCTCGTCGAAGCTGCGGAGCTTGCGCGAGTGGAGCTTCTCGAGCGGCATGTCGCGGAGGCTCTCGACCGCGCGGATGCCGATGCGCAGGTGTTGGGCGACCTGGCGCTTGTAGAAGTCGGTGGCCATGCCCGGGAGCTTGAGCTCGCCGTGGAGGGGCTTGTCGGAGACGCAGAGGAGCGTGCCGTAGGGAACGCGGAAGCGAAAGCCGTTCGCGGCGATCGTCGCGCTCTCCATGTCGAGGGCGATGGCGCGGGCCTGCGACAGCCGCGCCACCGGGCCGCGGGTGTCGACGAGCTCCCAGTTGCGGTTATCGATCGTCGCGACGGTGCCTGTGCGCATGATCTTCTTGAGCTCGTAGCCGGCGAGGCCGGTCACCTCGGCGACGGCGTTCTCGAGCGCGACCTGAACCTCGGCGAGCGCCGGGATCGGCACCCAGACCGGCAGGTCGTCGTCGAGGACGTGGTCCTCGCGCATGTAGCCGTGGGCGAGGACGTAGTCGCCGAGCGACTGGGAATTGCGCAGGCCGGCGCAGTGGCCGACCATCAGCCAGACGTGGGGCCGCAGCACGGCGACATGGTCGGTGATCGTCTTGGCGTTGGAGGGGCCGACGCCGATGTTGACCATCGAGATCCCCGAGTGGTTCGGGCGCACGAGGTGGAAGGCCGGCATCTGCGGCGCGCGCCCGATCGGGGCGCCGGTGCGGCCGTCGCGGCTGACGATGGCGTTGCCGGGCTCGACGAGGGCGGTGTAGCCGGAGCCGGGATCGGCGAGGGCGTCCAAGGCGTACTCGACGAACTCGTCCATGTAGAACTGGTAGTTGGTGAAGAGCACGTGGTTCTGGAAGTGCGCCGGGCTCGTCGCGGTGTAGTGGGCGAGGCGCGCGAGCGAGTAGTCGATGCGCTGGGCGGTGAAGGGCGCGAGCGGGCGCGGCCCCCCGACGCGGACGGCGCCGTTGACGATGTGGTCGTCGGTGGTGTTGAGGTCAGGCACGTCGAAGAGGTCGCGGAGCGGCCGGTGGAGCGCGTCGACGATCGAGCCCTCGACGTGGGCGTCCTCGCCCATGGCGAAGTGCAGCGGGATCGGGGTGTCGGAGGTGCCGACGCGGACCGGCATCCCGTGGTTCTGGATGAGGAGCCCGAGCTGAGTGGTCAGGTAGCCCTCGAACAGCTCGGGGTGGGTGATCGTCGTCTCGTAGACGCCGGGCTCGGTGACGTGGCCGAAGGAGAGCCGCGAGTCGACCTTGGCGAAGCTCGCGGTCGTGAGGCTCACCGAGGGGTAGAAGGCCCGGCAACGGCCCTCGGGCGGGCGACCCGCCATCACCTCGGCGAACTTCTCGCGGAGAAAGTCGGTCGCGGCGTCGTAGCGGCGGCGGAGGTCGGCGACCGCGGCGACCGGGTCGGTATGGACCGCGTCCGGTTCCTGGGGCGGCGAGATCAGCGGCAGCTCGGACAACGGGTGGCGGTGGTGCATGGGGCCGGATCTCATGGCCGGCCCCGCGCATCAAGAGGATTCTCGACGACGAGGACCCGGGAGGCGGGCCGGGGCGCGCGCGTGGCGGCCCCGGCCCGTCCGGTCACAGGACGTAGGCGCGCTCGCCGTGCTCGGCGAGATCGAGGCCCTCGCGCTCGGTCTCGGGCGCGACGCGGAGGCCGAGGATCATGTCGACGACCTTGTAGAGGATGAACGACACCACCGCGCACCAGACGATGGTGACGCAGACCGCCTTGAACTGGACCACGAGCTGGCCCGCCATCGTCTGGCCCTCGCCGTAGCCGACGCCGCCGAGGCCCTCGGAGGCGAGGAAGCCCGTGCCGATCGCGCCGACGATGCCGCCGATGCCGTGGACGCCGAAGACGTCGAGGCTGTCGTCGTAGCCGAACTTCTCCTTCACCACCTGCACGAAGAAGTAGCAGAACGCCGAGGCGACGAGGCCGAGGACGATGGCGCCGACCGGGCCGACGAAGCCCGCGGCCGGGGTGACCGCGACGAGGCCCGCGATCATGCCCGAGGCGGCGCCGAGCATCGAGGCCTTGCCGCGCGCCATCGCCTCGAGCACGCACCAGCCGACGATCGCGCCGGCGGTGGCGGTGAAGGTGTTGATCATCGCGAGGCCGGCGAGGCTGCCCGCCTCGAGCGCCGAGCCCGCGTTGAAGCCGAACCAGCCGACCCAGAGGATCGAGGCACCGACCATGGTCAGCGTCATCGAGTGCGGCGCCATGATCTCCTTCTTGTAGCCGACGCGCGGGCCGATCACGAGCGCGCCGACGAGCGCGGCGATGCCGGCGTTGATGTGGACGACGGTGCCGCCGGCGAAGTCCATCGCGCCCCAGCCGAAGAAGAGGCCGTTCGCGTCCCAGGCCATGTGGGCGACCGGGAAGTAGACGATCGTCACCCAGAGGACCACGAAGAGGATGACCGCCGGGAAGCGCATCCGCTCGGCGAAGCCGCCGACGATCAGCGCGGGGGTGATGCAGGCGAAGGTCATCTGGAAGGCGACGAAGACGAGCTCGGGGATGGTGCCGGCCTCGGAGTCGGGGGTGACGCCCGCGAGGAAGAGCTTGCCGAAGCCGCCGAAGAACGGCCCCTCGCCGCCGCCGAAGGCGAAGGAGTAGCCGTAGAGCACGTAGACGATCATCACGACGGCGGCGATGACGGTGCACTGCATCAGCACCGAGAGCATGTTCTTCGCCCGCACGAGCCCGCCGTAGAAGAGCGCGAGCCCGGGCAGGACCATGAAGAGGACGAGGACGGTGGACATCAGCATCCACGCGGTATCGCCGGCGCTGATCGCGGAGACGACCTCGACC
The DNA here is from genome assembly GCA_964511815.1 of uncultured Rhodovulum sp. GTDB lineage: Bacteria > Pseudomonadota > Alphaproteobacteria > Rhodobacterales > Rhodobacteraceae > Amaricoccus. The sequence goes on along the minus strand of CAZEGY010000041.1, from coordinate 4,990 downwards.
ACGGCCTCGGCCGCGTCGGGGGCTGCCTCCGCCGCCTCCGGGGCGGCCTCCTGGGCGAACGCCGGCACGGCGGCGAGCGCCAGGGCGGCCGGGGAAAGGTACTTCCAAGCTTTCATCGATTGGTTCCTCGCGTGAAGTCGTCGGTCACAGGGCTTCGTCGCCGGTCTCGCCGGTGCGGACCCGCATCGCCTGCTCGACGGGGAGGACGAAGATCTTCCCGTCGCCGATCTTTCCGGTCTTGGCGGTGGTGGAGAGGGCGTCGAGCACGGCGGGCAGGACCCCGTCCGGCACCACGAGCTCGAGCCTGATCTTCGGGACGAAGTTCACGACGTACTCCGCGCCCCGGTAGATCTCGGTGTGCCCCGACTGCCGCCCGTATCCCTTGACCTCGGAGACCATCAGGCCCTGCACGCCGATGCTCGTCAGTGCTTCGCGAACCTCCTCGAGCTTGAATGGTTTGATCACGGCAATGACCAGTTTCATGTGGCGTCTCGCCCTCGCTTTTTCCTGACGCGGTGCGCGGCACGCTCCCGTGCCGCGCACCGCTCCGGCCCAAAGGTGCGGGAATCACTGCGGAGCGCCAGAAACGCCGCCGCCGGCCGGCGGCCCTCTGCCGAAAAAACGGGCTTTCGATGCCGCGGTGGGCACGCCTGCACATTTCCTGCGCAGATCGCGCACGGAGTCGTCAGGAGGCGGCGGGCTCAAAGGACTGGCGCTTGGGCGGACTTCCGCGTACGGTGACGACAATAACAACGAGCAGAAACGAACGCGGGACGCTATGGCCCGGACAGGCAGTCGACGTGTACGGTCCAGGCCGCGCCTGGGCTTTTGGGAGCGCATGGTGCGCGGTTTTGTTTCGCGCAGTATGCGCATTCTCTGGTGGATCGGCTGGCGCGCGGTCGTGCTCGCCGCCGTGGTGCTCGCGGCGGGCACCGCCTGGTACGTGAGCCGGCTTCCCGATCTCGACGCGCTCGTCGACGCCCGCGAGGGCGGCTCGGTGACGCTCGTCGACGCCAACGGCCAGACCTTCGCGTGGCGTGGGCAACAGCTCGGCGTCACCCGTGCCGAGGACGTGTCGCCCCACCTCATCAACGCGATCATCGCCACCGAGGACCGGCGCTTCTACTGGCACTTCGGCGTCGACCTGCAGGGCACCGCCCGGGCGCTCCTCGTCAACCTCCGGGCCGGCGAGACGGTGCAGGGCGGCTCGTCGATCACCCAGCAGGTGGCGAAGCTCGTCTTCTTCGACAACAGCCGCACTCTCGAGCGCAAGATCAAGGAGATCCCGGCGGCGCTGGCGCTCGAGTGGAAGTTCTCGAAGAACGAGATCCTGTCGATCTACCTGAACCGCGCCTACCTCGGCGCCGGGGCGACGGGCTTCGAGGCGGCCTCCGAGCGCTACTTCGGCAAGTCGGCGGCGAAGGTCACGCCCGCCGAGGCGGCGATGCTCGCCGGCCTCCTGCGCGCGCCGTCGCGCTTCGCGCCGACCAACGACCTCGCCCGCGCCCAGGCCCGGGCGAAGACCATCGTCGGGCTGATGGCCGACCAGGGCTACCTGACCCCGGGCCAGGCGCGCGAGGCGCTGTCGCGGCCGGCACAGCTCTCCGAGGCGGCGGCGGCGCGGGCCGGCGGCGCCTTCGCCGACTGGGTGATGTCGTCGGGGCCGGAGTTCCTGACCCGCAAGACCACCGAGGACGTGCAGGTGGTGACGACCTTCGATCCCCGCGTCCAGAAGGCGGCCGAGGACGGGCTCGCGACGGTGTTCGCGACCAAGCTCAAGCCGGGCTCGAACGCCCAGGCGGCGATCGTGGTGATGTCGCCCGACGGCGCGGTGCGGGCGATGGTCGGCGGGCGCGACCTCGGCGGCGGCGAGGGCCAGTTCAACCGCGCGACCCAGGCGCTGCGCCAGACCGGCTCGCTGTTCAAGCCCTTCGTCTTCGCCGCGGCGCTGGAGGCGGGCGCGAGCCCCTACGACCCGGTGCTCGACGCCCCGATCAGCATCTTCTCCCCGGGCTCGGGCGAGTGGAAGCCGCAGAACTACGACCGCCAGTATCGCGGGCAGATCACCCTCGCCCAGGCGCTGGCGCAGTCGATCAACACCGCGACGGTGCGGGTCTCCGAGGCGACCGGCCGGGCGCGGGTGGCGGCGGTCGCCCAGGACCTCGGCATCTCGGCGCCGATCGCCGAGGGCCCGGCGATGGCGCTCGGGGTCTCCGAGGCGAGCCTGCTCGAGATGACGGCGGCCTACGCCGGCTTCCTGAACCGCGGGGTCAGCGTCACCCCGTGGGGCCTGCGCACCCTCGAGACCAAGCGCGACGGGCGGACGATCATGCAGGGCGGGGCCGCCCCCGGCCGCCGGGTGCTCGACGAGAAGGCGGCGGGCGAGCTCGTGTGGATGATGAGCCAGGTGGTGAGCCAGGGCACCGGCGGCCGGGCGAAGTTCGCCGACGGCCGCCCGGTCGCGGGCAAGACCGGAACGACCCAGGCGGCGCGCGACGCCTGGTTCGTCGGCTTCACCGGCGACTACGTGACCGGCGTCTGGATGGGCTACGACGACAACACGCCGCTGACCGGGGTCTCGGGCGGCGGGCTCCCGGCCGAGATCTGGCACGAGGTCATGGTCCGGGCCGAGGACGGCCTGCCGCCGAAGCCGCTGCCGGTCTGGGCGCCCGAGCCGCGGGTGGCGGCGGCGGCGCCGTCGGTGGGGAACCCGGTCGCGGAGGTCGAGACGGCGGTGCGGCAGGTGGTCCAGAACGTCATCAACGGGCTCTTCGGGCGGAACTGACGCCCGCGCCCCCCGAGGGGGCGGGGTTGCTCCGGCGGCGGGGGCGTGCGAGACAGGCGGGGCATTCCTCCCGGGACGACTTCCATGACCGCGACCAGCAGCACCGCCTCCTCCGAGGCTGCAGCGCCGCGCACTGCGATGGCAGTGCTCGTGGCGCTCAGCCTCTGCCACCTGCTCAACGATACCATCCAGTCGCTGCTGCCCGCGCTCTATCCGGTGTTCCAGAAGAACTACGCGCTCACCTTCACCCAGATCGGCTTCCTGCACTTCGCCTTCCAGGTGACCGCGTCGATCCTCCAGCCCGCCGTCGGCCTCGTCACCGACCGCCGGCCGATGTTCCGCCTCGCCGCCGCCGGCATGGGCGCGAGCCTCGTCGGGCTGCTCGTCCTCGCCTCGGCGGGGCACTATCCCGCGCTCGTCGGGGCGGCGATGATGATCGGGCTCGGCTCGGCGATCTTCCATCCCGACTCGTCGCGCAACGCCCGCGCCGCCTCGGGCGGGCGTTTCGGGTTCGCCCAGTCGCTCTTCCAGGTCGGGGGCAACACCGGCACCGCCCTCGGGCCGCTGCTCGCCGCGTGGATCGTGCTGCCGCTCGGGCAGGGTAGCGTCGCGTGGTTCTCGGTGCTCGCGCTCGTCGCGATGGTCCTGCTCTGGAACGTCGGGACCTGGGCGCGCGACCACTACCGCCGGAGCGCCGGCCGCCGCGCCGCCGGGGCCGACGCCATGCCGCTTCCCTTCGGGCGGACGGTGTTCGTCATCGCCGTCCTCGGGCTCCTCGTCTTCTCGAAGTACGTCTATGTCGCGAGCCTGACGAGCTTCTACACCTTCTTCCTCATCGGGAAGTTCGGGGTGTCGGTGCAGACCTCGCAGATGCTGCTCTTCGTCTTCCTCGGCGCGGTCGCGCTCGGGACCTTCGCCGGCGGGCCGATCGGGGACCGCATCGGGCGCAAGCCGGTGATCTGGGTGTCGATCCTCGGGGTGCTGCCGTTCACCCTCGTCCTGCCCCACGCCAACCTCGTCTGGACGGTGGTGCTGACCTTCGTCATCGGCGTCGTCATCGCCTCGGCGTTCTCGGCGATCCTCGTCTATGCCCAGCAGCTGGTGCCGGGCAAGGTCGGGATGATCTCGGGCCTGTTCTTCGGCTTCGCCTTCGGGATCGCCGGCATCGGTGCCGCCCTCCTCGGCGTCGTCGCCGACGCGAGGGGCATCGGCTTCGTCTACCAGGTCTGCGCCTTCCTGCCGGCGATCGGGCTCCTGACCGTGCTGCTGCCGCCGGAGACCAGCTTCCGGCGGCGGTAGCCCGGAGGCCGCTCCGTCTCGCGCGCGGACAGGGGGTCAAGTCATTGATATTGCGAGATTGTCCCTCGCACGTTAACCCTCTGGAAAGGTGCGAAACGGCCGCTCAGCTCACCGTCAGACGAGCAGGTCGTCGCTGTCGAGCTGCGACAGGCGCATGTCGCGCATCACCAGCCGGTCGTCGCCGAAGCGCAGCACGAGGTCATTGCCGGACTCGGTCGCCCGCGCCCGCACCTGGGCGAAGCTCGACAGGCCCGGGATGCCGCGGAGGTCGAGGGTGTCGTCGCCGGGCTCGAAGTCGAGGATGGTGTCCCAGCCCTTGGCGAAGACGAAGCGGTCGGCGCCCTCGCCGCCGTGGAGCAGGTCTTGGCCGGCACCGCCGTCGAGCACGTCGTCGCCCTCGTCGCCGACCAGCCGGTCGTTGCCGCCGTGGGCGCGCATGACGTCGTTGCCCTCGCCGCCGAAGAGCCGGTCCGCCCCGGCGCCGCCGGAAAGGACGTCGTTGCCCTCGCGGCCCCACAGCACGTCGTTGCCGATGCCGCCGACGAGGACGTCGTTGCCCTCGCCGGCGTCGAGGGTGTCGCGGCCCGAGCCGCCGGAGAGGCGGTCGTTGCCGCTCTCGTCGGTGATGCGGTCGTTGCCGGCCTCGCCCCAGAGGCGGTCCTCGCCCTTGCCGCCGCGGATGATGTCGTTGCCCGGTCCGCCGTAGACCCGGTCGTCGTCGTCGTCCGCGAAGAGCCGGTCGGCGCCGGCGCGGCCGAAGATCCGGTCGGCGCCGTCGAAGCCGCGGATGATGTCGTTCCCGGCCGTCCCGTTGAGGAGGTCCGCCCGATCGGTGCCGTTGATGATGGCCATGTCGTTTCCCTTGCTGTCGGCGGCGACATAGGCAAGCGGCCGGACGGCGGGAAC
>CAZEGY010000040.1:0-15479 GCA_964511815.1 uncultured Rhodovulum sp. | reverse complement strand
TCTACGCCTCGGCGTGGCTCAAGTGCCACCACCCGGCGGTCTTCGCCTGCGCGCTCCTCAACTCGCAGCCGATGGGCTTCTACGCCCCCGCCCAGATCGTCCGCGACGCCCGGGAGCACGGGGTCGAGGTGCGGCCGGTGTGCGTCAACGCCAGCTACTGGGACAACGCCCTCGAGCCCGACGGCCGCGGCGGGCTGGCGCTGCGCCTCGGCTTCCGCCAGATCAAGGGGATGCGCCGGGACGACGCCGACTGGATCGCCGGCGCCCGCGGCAACGGCTACGCTGACGTCACCGCGGTCTGGCGCCGGGCGGGAACGCCGCCGCGGGTGCTCGCGCGGCTCGCCGAGGCCGACGCCTTCGCCGCCCTCGGCCTCGACCGCCGCACCGCGCTCTGGCAGGCGGCGGGGATCGGCGGGGAGGCGCCGCTGCCGCTCTTCGACGGGATCGAGGAGGAGGACGGCCGCCCCGGCGCACATGCCGTGCCGCTGCCGCCGATGACCCTCGGCGAGGAGGTCGTCGCCGACTACACGAGCCTGCGCCTGACGCTCCGCGCCCACCCGATGGCGCTCATCCGCCCGCGCCTCGCCGCGCTGTGCGCGGCCGAGGCCGCCGGAGGGCGCCGGGAGGGACGCGGCGCCGCGGGCGCCGCGCCGCCCCGGATCAGATGAGCTTCGCCCAGGCGACCGCGGTGTCGGCCATGCGGCTCGAGAAGCCCCATTCGTTGTCGTACCACGACATGACGCGGACGAAGGTGCCGTCCATCACCTTGGTCTGGTCCATGTGGAAGATCGACGAGTGCGGGTCGTGGTTGAAGTCGTGGGAGACGAGCTTCTCCTCGGTGTAGCCGAGGATGCCCTCGAGCTCGCCTTCCGCGGCCGCGCGGATCGCGGCGTTCACCTCCTCCGGGCTCGTCGCCTTCTTGGCGAGGAACTTGAAGTCGACGACCGAGACGTTGGGCGTCGGCACGCGGATCGAGACGCCGTCGAGCCGGCCGTCGAGCTGGGGCAGCACGAGGCCGACGGCCTTGGCGGCGCCGGTCGTCGTCGGGATCATCGACAGCGCCGCGGCGCGGGCGCGGTAGAGATCCTTGTGCATGGTGTCGAGCGTCGGCTGGTCGCCGGTGTAGCTGTGGATCGTGGTCATGAAGCCCTTGTCGATCCCGATCGCCTTGTCGAGGACGTAGGCGACGGGGGCGAGGCAGTTCGTCGTGCACGAGGCGTTGGAGACGACGAGGTCGTCCTTGGTCAGCGTGTCGTCGTTGACGCCGTAGACGATGGTCTTGTCGGCGCCCTTCGAGGGGGCCGAGACGAGGACGCGCTTCGAGCCGTTCTCGAGGTGGAGCTTCGCCTTCTCGCGGTCGGTGAAGATGCCGGTGCATTCGAAGGCGATGTCGACGTCCTGCCACGGCAGCGCCTTGGGGTCGCGCTCGGCGGTGACCCGGATCGGGCCGCGGCCGACGTCGATCGTGTCGCCGCTGACGGTGACGGTGCCGGGGAAGCGGCCGTGGACGCTGTCGTAGCGCATCAGGTGGGCGTTGGTCTCGACGGGGCCGAGATCGTTCAGCGCCACGACCTCGATGTCGTCGCGGCCCGACTCGACGATCGCCCGCAGCACGTTGCGGCCGATGCGGCCGAAGCCGTTGATTGCAACCTTCACCGCCATGATCTCTCCCTCGCTTGGTCCTGTGGGCAGCCGGGACGGGGACCGTGCCGGCCGGGATGACGTCCTGCGCGCCGCCCCCGGCGCGCGCGAAATGGGCCGGCTTCGGATACAGGGCACGAGCCGGCGCCGCAAGCCATGCGGAAGGGGGAGGCGGTCCCGCCGGTTCCCCGGGTCAGGCGGGACGGGTGAGGGTGCGCGCCACCGCGTCGCGCCAGCCGGCGTAGCGCGCCTCGCGCTCGTGCGCGTCCATCGCCGGCTCGAAGCGGCGGTCGAGCGCCCAGCTGCGGGCGAACTCCTCGGGGCCGGGGTAGACGCCGGCCTTCATGCCGGCGAGCCAGGCAGCGCCGAGGGCCGTGGTCTCGAGCACCTTCGGACGGTCGACCGGAGCGCCGAGGGTGTCGGCGATCTCCTGGAGCACCCGGTCGTTGGCGGTCATGCCGCCGTCGACGCGGAGCACGGTGTCCGCGGCCCCGCCCGCGAGCTCGGGCCAGTCGGCGCGCATCGCCTCGACGAGGTCGCGGGTCTGGTAGGCGACCGCCTCGAGCGCGGCGCGGGCGAACTCGGCCGGGCCGGAGCTGCGGGTGAGGCCGAAGATCGCGCCGCGGGCCTCGGGGTCCCAGTAGGGGGCGCCGAGGCCGGTGAAGGCGGGGACGAGATAGAGGCGCTGGTGCGGGTCGGCCTTCTCGGCGAGGGCGTCGGTCTCGGCGGCGTGGCGGATGATCCCGAGCCCGTCGCGGAGCCACTGGACGACGGCGCCGGCGATGAAGATCGAGCCTTCGAGGGCGTAGGTCGGGCGGCCGTCGAGCTGGTAGGCGATGGTGGTGAGCAGGCGGTTGCGGCTCGCGACCGGCGTCGCGCCGGTGTTGAGCACGGCGAAGCAGCCGGTGCCGTAGGTCGATTTCAGCATCCCCGGCGCGAAGCACGCCTGCCCGACGGTCGCCGCCTGCTGGTCGCCGGCGACGCCGCGGATCGCGACGCGGTGGCCGCCGAAGAGGTCGGGACGGGTGACGCCGAAGTCGTCGGCGGAGTCGCGGACTTGCGGAAGCATCTCGAGCGGCACGTCGAGAAGGTCGCAGATGTCGGGATCCCAGGCGCCGGCGTGGATGTCGTAGAGGAGCGTCCGCGCGGCGTTGGTGGCGTCGGTGACGTGGGCCTCGCCGCCGGTCAGCCGCCAGATCAGCCACGAGTCGACCGTGCCGAAGAGGAGCTCGCCCCGGCGGGCGCGGTCGCGCGCGCCCTCGTGGGCGTCGAGGATCCACTTGAGCTTGGTCCCGGAGAAGTAGGGGTCGAGGAGCAGGCCGGTGCGCGCGGTGACGAGCGACTCGTGCCCGGCCTCGCGCAGGTCGGCGCAGAGCGCCGCGGTCCGGCGGTCCTGCCAGACGATCGCCCGCCCGAGCGGGCGGCCGGTGGCGCGGTCCCAGACGAGGGTGGTCTCGCGCTGGTTGGTGATGCCGATCGCGGCGATGTCGGCGGGGCGCACGCCCGCCCGCTCGATCGCGCCACGGCAGGTGGCGGCGACCGTCGACCAGATGTCGTCGGCGTCGTGCTCGACCCAGCCCGAGCGCGGGAAGTGCTGGGGGAACTCCTCCTGGGCGGTGGCGACGAGGTTCAGGCCTTCGTCGAAGACGATGGCGCGGCTCGAGGTCGTGCCTTGGTCGATGGCGAGGACGTGGGTCATGCGGTCTCCTCCCGGCCGCTCCCGCGGGCGGCTCCGGGGCCAGAGGGGCCGCTGCCGCGGCGCCTGTCAAGCGCGGCGCCTGGGGTCGCCTGCCGCCCGGGCCTTCAGTCGAGCCGGTCGCGGCTGAAGGCGTAGGGCAGGCAGCCCGCCGCGACGAGGAGGCCGAAGAACAGGAAGGTCGCGGCGTAGGGCGCGGTCGCCGAGCCGGGGCGGGCCGCGTGGACGGCGGCGTGCAGCGGGCCGCTCGCCACCTGGGCGAGGGCGGCGCCGCCGATGGTGGCGAGGTTGAGGAAGCTGACCGCCCGGCCGGCGAGATGCGGCGGGAAGAAGCTCCGGCCGTGGGCCATCAGCAGCGGATAGGAGGCGCCGAAGAACCCGACCCCGCACAGCAGCACGACCGCCGGCAGGAGGCCGACCGCCGGCCAGGCGGCGAGCGCGACGAGCGTCACGGCGAGAAGCAGGTTGCCGGCGAGGATCGCGCCCTTGCGGGTGCCGAACAGGCGGTCGAGCTGGCCATAGGTCAGGTTGCCGAAGACGACGGCGAGGCCCATCGCCAGCACCGCCTTGCCGATCGCCGACGAATCGAGCCCGTGGACGTCGGCGAGATAGGGCCCGGCCCACAGGCCGCGGACGCCGGCGAGCGGCGCGTACTGCACGACGACGAGGGGCAGGAGGAGCAGGACCGCCGGGCGGGCGAACATGCGCCCGATGCCCGCCGCGCCCTCCGGCGCGTCGAGGCGCACCGGATCCTCGACGAAGGCGAGCACGGCGAGGGCGATCACCGTCGTCAGGCCGGCGATCGCCCAGATGCAGGCCCGCCAGCCGAAGGCCTCCGCCGCCCAGGCGAGGGGCAGGCTCGAGGCGACGTCGCCGACCGAGCTCACCCCGATCAGCACGCCGCCGAGGCTCGCGAAGACCTTCGGCGGGAAGACCCGGGCGAAGATGTAGAAGGCCGCCATCAGCACCGGCGCGCAGCCGATGCCGATCAGCCCCATCGCGACGGCGAGCGCCCCCGGCCCGGTGGCGCCGGCGAAGACCGCCGCCCCGAGCGCGGCGCTGAGCATGAGGACGCCGGCCGTGCGCCGCGGCCCGACGGTGTCGAGGGCGTGGCCGACCGGCCACTGGGCGACGGCGAAGGTGGCGAACCACATGCCCGAGGCGAAGGCGAGATCCTCGGCCGTCGCGCCGAGCTCGGCCTGGAGCAGCGGCGCGAGCACGGCGAGAAAGGCGCGGTAGAACTGGCTGAGCGCATAGCCGAGGGTGAGCGCCACGAGACCTGCCCGCATCCGATCGTCTCCTCCCCGCGCCTCCCGCAGGCACGTCCGGCCCGCTGTCTACGGGCCGGGCGTGCCGCGGGCAAGCCGCGGGCGCGGCGCCTCGGCGACGGACGGCTCGGCGGCGGGCTAGCGGACGACGAGGACCGAGATCTCGGCGCTCTGGATCACCCGCGCGGCCTGGCTGCCGAGCACGAACCGCTCGAACCCGTGGCGGCCGTGGGAGGTGACGACGATCAGGTCGCAGCCGCGCGCCGTCGCGGTGTCGAGGATGCCCCTGGCCGGGGCGGCGTTCTCGACGTGCACGGTGTCGCAGGCGACGCCGGCGGCCTCGGCGGAGTCGCCGGCGGCGGCGAGCACCTTGCCGGCGACCTCGCGGCAGGTCGCGTCGTAGCGCGCGACCGCCTCCTCGTCGCGGAAGAGGCCGAACCTCGTCCCGAGGTCGTAGGCCGGATAGGGCTCGCTGACGTGGAGGACCGTGGCCCTGGCGCCGTAGGCCTTGGCGAGGTCGAGCCCCGCCTCGACCCCCTTGGCCGAGAGCTCGGAGCCGTCCGTCGCGATCAGGATGTGCTTGTACACGTGCCTTCCCCCCGTGATGTCCCGTGTCCTGAACGTGTGCGGCCGCCGCCGCCGATACAAGGGCACCGGCAGCGCCGCGGCCGCGCAACGATGTTGCGCAACTCCGGGCCGGGGCCTATGGAGGGGGAAGCCATCCATTCGAAAGCTCCATGGCCCAGAACTTCCGCCACTCCGAGATCCTGACGATCGCGCGCGAGGCGGGAAAGGTCACGGTCGAGGGGCTGGCGGCGCACTTCGCCGTCACCGCGCAGACCATCCGCCGCGACCTCGCCGAGCTCTGCGACGTCGGCCAGCTCACCCGCGTCCACGGCGGGGCGACGATCCCGTCGGGGGTGATCGCCCTCGGCTACGAGGACCGCCGCAGCCTCGCGAGCGAGGAGAAGGACGCGATGGCCCGCCTCGTCGCGGCCCAGATCCCCGACGGCGTCTCGATCTTCATGAACATCGGCACGACCACCGAGGCGGTGGCGCGGGCGCTGCTCAAGCACCGCAACCTGATGGTGATCACCAACAACCTCAACGTCGCCAACATCCTCGCGACGAGCCCGAATTCCGAGGTGATCGTCGCCGGCGGTATCCTGCGGCGCTCGGACGGGGCGCTCGTCGGCGACGTCACCGCCGAGTTCATCGGCCAGTTCAAGGTCGACTACGCCATCATCGGCTCGGCGGCGGTCGACCCGGACGGCTCGCTTCTCGACTACGACTTCCGCGAGGTGCGGGTGGCGCAGGCGATCATCAAGAACGCCCGCAAGAGCTACCTCGTCGCCGACCACACCAAGTTCAAGATGGCCGCCCCGGTGCGCATCGCCAGCCTCGCCGACCTCGACGGCTTCTTCACCGACATCCCCCCGCCGAAGTCGGTGATCCAGCTCTGCACCGACAACGACGTCTTCATCCGCACCGTCGAGGCCGCCCGCGGGCGCTGAGCGAGAGAGATCGCCGGCCTCCGAGCGTGCACCCACGGGTCGGCCTTCAACGGGGGAGCGCGTCTCGGCCAGATATGCCGGGGAGGGCAGGGGAAGGCGCGAGGGGGCGTGCTGCGCACGGCCTGCGCACGCGTGCGCAGAGGGTCAGGGGGTTGATTTCACTGGATAACGTCTCCGGCGTTAACGGACTGGAAAGCTTCGTGAATGGGTAACTGCAAGTAGCGTTCTTCCGGCCCGGAGCGACCCTCGACCGGCGGCGTCGGAGGGGGCCTTCAGCCCCCTCTTGGCCTTCGGCCAATTCACCCCCGAGAGTATTTGGGCCAAGAAGAAGGACGGTGGCGGAGAGTCCGGTACCGGGGCGCATGGCGGACGCAGGTGACGGTGCCTTCGGGAGGCACCGTCGAGGATGCCCGCGCGTCGAGCGTCAGGCCTTCATCTCGCGGTTCCGGGTGCCGCGGCAGGTCCAGCGGGCGACGCGCACCCCGGGGTGGGTCTCGATCCAGCCGGCGATGTGCGGCTGGCCCTGCACCACGCAGGCCATCGCGGTCATGTCGGGATAGAGCCCGATGCTCCGCTCCTCGCAGCGGTCGGGCGCGGCTTGCAGGCAGACGATCAGGACGAGTTCCATCATGGCGAGCCAATCCTCTATAGCAAAAACTGGCGCGAAAAGCCGCGCGGTCGAGAAAGGCGTTTCCTCAAATGTCGTGATTCCATCTTATCATATTCTTATTATTTGCAAGCGTGCAGAAGTGACCCCTGCGGACCCGCCCGTACCCGTGCCCGTCGGCGTGTTCAGGGGCATGAACAGGGGGTTAACGCGGGAGGGCTAATTCAGCGATATCAATGGCTTGACCCCCGTCTCGCGCGCGAGACGGGACGGCCTCCGGGCGCATCGGGGGCCCTCTGCGGAGGTCTGGCCGAGTGGGTCGCGTCCGCGAGGGACCGTCCGCCGCCGCGCGCGAAAGGGGGGCTTTGCCCGCCGGCCGAAATGTGGTCCCTTCGCCCCGGCGAGGAGGGACGGATGGCGGCGAGGACCGGAGCGCGGGTGTTGGTGGACTGCCTGCTCGCCCAGGGGGTGACGACGGCGTTCGGGGTGCCGGGCGAGAGCTATCTCGCCGTGCTCGACGCGCTCCACGACGTCTCCGACCGCATCCGGATGGTGCCGAACCGCCAGGAGGGCGGGGCGGCGTTCATGGCGGCGGCGTGGGGCAAGCTCACCGGCACTCCCGGGGTCTGCTTCGTCACCCGCGGCCCCGGCGCGACCAACGCCGCGATCGGCGTGCACAGCGCCCGGCAGGACTCCGCGCCGATGGTGCTCTTCGTCGGGCAGATCGCGACGGAGATGCGCGAGCGCGAGGCGTTCCAGGAGGTCGACTACCGCGCCGCCTTCGGCCCGCTCGCCAAGTGGGCGACCGAGATCGAGAGCCCCGACCGCGTCCCCGAGATCGTCGCCCGCGCCTTCGCCGTGGCCCGGAGCGGGCGGCCGGGGCCGGTCGTCGTCGCGTTGCCCGAGGACGTGCTCTCGGGGGTCACCGAGGCGGTCGCCGGGCCCGGCGTCGTCGTGCCGCGCGCCGCGCCGGCGGCGGAGGACGTGGCGCGGACGATGGCGCTCCTCGCGGCGGCGGAGCGGCCGCTCCTCGTCGTCGGCGACGTCGGCTGGGGCGCGGCGGGGCGCGCCGGGCTCCGGGCGTTCGCCGAGGCGAACGCGATCCCGGTGCTCTGCGACTTCCGCTGCCAGGACCTCCTCGACAACGCCAGTCCCGCCTATGCCGGCGACGCCGGGCTCGGCAAGGCGCCGCACGTCAGGGCGCTCCTCGCCGAGGCCGACCTCGTCCTCGCCGTCGGGACGATGTTCAGCGAGATCCTCACCGACGGCTACGGCCTCTTCGGCCTGCCGCGGATGCGGGCGCGGCTCGTCCACGCCTATCCGTCGGAGGCGGAGCTCAACCGCGTCTACACCGCGGACCTGCCGATCCTCGCCCATCCCGACGCGCTGATGCCGCTGCTCGCGGCGCGGCCGCCGCGGGCCGGGGCCAACGCCGGGGCGGCGCGGCTCGCCGCGGCGCACGCGGCGTGGGAGGCGAGCCTCGCGACGCCGCCCCAGCCCGGGGCGCTCGACATGGGCGCGGCGATGGCGCACCTCCGCGAGGTGCTGCCCGCGGACGCGATCCTGACGAACGGCGCCGGCAACTTCTCGATCTGGACGAACAAGCACCTGCCCTTCACCGGCGCGATGCGCCTGCTCGGGCCGCAGTCGGGCGCGATGGGCTACGGCCTGCCGGCGGCGATCGCGGCGAAGATCGCGCGGCCGGAGGCGTGCGTCGTCTGCGTCGCCGGCGACGGCGACTTCCAGATGACGATGCAGGAGCTCGGCTGCGCCCTCCAGGCGGGAGTGGCGCCGATCGTGCTCGTCGTCGACAACGGCAGCTACGGGACGATCCGCATGCACCAGGAACGGACCTATCCCGGCCGGGTCAGCTTCACCGACATCGTCAACCCGGACTTCGTGGCGATCGCCGCCGCCTACGGCCTCCACGCCGAGCGGGTCGAGCGGACGGCCGACTTCGCCGCCGCCTTCGCGCGGGCGCGGGCGAGCCGGACGGGGGCGGTGCTCCATCTCGTCGTCGACACCGAGAGCCTGACGCCGAAGCGCACCCTGAGCGCGCTCCGCGCCGAGGGCGCGGCGGCGCTGGCCGAGGGGGCCTGAGGCATGGCGGAGTTCGGGCGCATCCTTCTCACCGGCGCCGCCGGCAGCCTCGGCAGCCACCTCCGGCCGGGGCTCGCGCCGCTCTGCGCGCGGTTGCGCATCCTCGACGTGCGCGAGACGGAGCGGCCGGAGCCGCATGAGGAGGTCGTCGTCTGCAACCTCGCCGACAGGGCGGCGGCGTTCGCCGCGGTCGACGGCTGCGACGCGGTCGTCCACTTCGCCGGCCACCCGCGCGAGCAGAGCTTCGACGAGATCCTCGCCGACACCCTGCCCGCCGCCTACAACGTCTGGGAGGGGGCGCGGCGTGCCGGCGTGCGGCGGATCGTCTATGCGAGCTCGATCCACGCCGTCGGCTTCGCCCCGGTCGAGGAGGTGCCCGACACCCGGGTCATGCACCGGCCGGACACCTTCTACGGGCTGACCAAGACCTTCACCGAGGATCTCGCCAGCCTCTACTGGGACAAGTACGGGATCGAGACCGTCGCCTTGCGCATCTGCTCGTGCTTCCCCGAGCCCGCCGACCGGCGGATGCTGTGGTCGTGGCTGTCGTTTCCCGACTGCGTGCGCCTCGTCGTCGCGGCGCTGACGGCGCCGAGGGTGGGGTTCTCGGTGATCTACGGCACCTCGGACAACGCCGAGCGCGGGGTCTCGAACGCCCGCGCCACCCACATCGGCTTCCGCCCCGCCGACAGCGCCGACGGCCATGCCGCGGCGATTCGGGCGGGCCAGCCGCGGCCCGACCCGCAGTCGGTCGCCGCGCGGGTGGTCGGCGGCAGCTTCGCCGCGGCGCCCCATCCCGACGATGCCGGCTGAGGCGGGGGCCGGGCCGGCGGGGACGGCGGGCCTCTTCGCCGCGATCGACGCGACGTGGCCGGCGGCCGAGTACCGCCGCCTCGGGCCTTGGCTGCTGCGCCGGGGCGCGGGCGGCGGCAACCGGGTCTCGGCGGCGACGCTGGTCGAGCCGGGCGCGGCCGATCCCGGCGCGGATCCAGGCGCGGCGGAAGCGGCGATGCGTGGCTGGGGGCAGGCGCCGCTCTTCATGGTGCGTCCCGGCGACGAGGCGCTCGACGACGCCCTCGCGGCGCGGGGCTACCGGCACCGCGACGCCGTCGTGCTCGTCGCAGCACCTGTGGCGGCGCTCGCCCCGGCGGAGCCGGAGCCGCTGGTGGTCGCTGGCGACGCGCCGCTGGCGATCATGGCGGAGATCTGGCGCGCCGGCGGCGTCGGCCCGGAGCGTCTCGCGGTGATGGAGCGGGTGACGGGGCCGCGGGCGTTCCTCCTCGGGCGCGTCGGTGACCGGCCCGCGGGCTGTCTCTTCGTCGCGGTGGCGGGGGAGGTGGCGATGGTCCACGCGGTCGAGGTCGCCCCTTCCGCCCGGCGCAGGGGCGTCGGGGCGCGGATGATGGCGACGGCCGCGGCGTGGGCCGGAGGGGCGGGCGCGCGCCGCCTCGCCCTCGCCGTCACCGAGGCCAACGCCGGCGCCCGGGCGCTCTACGGCGCGCTCGGGATGACCGAGGTCGCGGCCTATCACTACCGGGAAGCGGCCGGCTGAGGTCAGGCTGGCCAGTCGTCGGGGCCGATGCCGCGGAAGCGCTCGGCGAGGTGGTCGACGAAGGCGCGGAGCTTCGGCTGGGGAAAGCGGCCCTGCGGGTGGAGCGCGTAGACGCCGAAGACCTCGGGGGCGCGGTTGGTCAGGATCTCGACGAGGCGGCCGCTGGCGAGCGCGTCGCCGATCATGAACGACGGGACGAGCGCGATGCCGATCCCGGCCTCGGCGGCGCGCATCAAGGCCTCGCCGTTGTTGACGGTCAGCCGTCCGCCGACGCGCACCTGGCGCTCCTCGCCCGAAGGGGTGCGGAGGCGCCAGAAGTTGCCGGTCGCGAGCCGGGAGTAGTGGAGCAGGCGGTGGTCGGTGAGGTCGTCGATCGTCGCCGGAGTCCCGGCGGCGGCGAGGTAGGCGGGCGCGGCGGCGATCACCATCCGGGTCTCGGCGAGCTTGCGGGCCTTGAGCGAGCTGTCGGCGAGGACGCCGATGCGGATCGCGAGGTCGAATCCCTCGGCGACGACCTCGACGAAGCGGTCGTCGAGGACGAGGTTGACGTCGACCTCGGGAAAGGCGGCGAGGAAGTCGGCGACCACCGCCGCGAGCGGACGCACGCCGAAGGTCACCGGCGCGGAGACGCGCAGCGAGCCCTTCGGCGTCGCCTGCATCGCCGTCACCATGCGGTCGGCCTCGCCGGCCTCGGCGAGGACCGAGCGGGCGCGGTCGTAGTAGGCGAGGCCGAGCTCGGTCGGGCTGACCCGGCGGGTGGTGCGGTTGAGGAGCCGCACCCCGAGCCGGGCCTCGAGGGCGGAGACGTGCTTCGACACCGCCGACTTCGACAGGCTCATCTTGCGCGCGGCGTCGGTGAAGCCGCCGTGGTCGACGACCTGCACGAAGGCCTCCATTTCCGTGAGCCGGTCCATCGTCCTCTGCCGTGCGCTTGTCGCCGGACGAGCATAGGCCGGTCGGCCGCCGCGATGAAGGGCCGGGAACCGGCCCGGATCAGCGCCGCGGGCAGGTCGCCAGCTGGCTCTGGTAGACCGCCGACCACGCCTCGACGTCGCGGGCGACGCCGGGCAGCCAGGCCTTGGAGCGATAGCTGCCGCGGGCATAGCCGGCCTTGCCCTCGTGGTAGGCGAGGTACTGGTTGTAGGCGTCGTGCGTGGCGAGGCCGTTCACGCGGGCGGCCTCGTTCATGTACCAGCCGATGAAGTCCGAGGCGTCGGCGAAATCGTCGCGGTTGGCCCCGCGCCGGCCGGTGGCGCGGCGGTAGTCGTCCCAGGTGCCGTCGAGGGCCTGGGCGTAGCCGTAGGCGCTCGACCGCGGCACGTTGCGCGAGAAGATGCCGCTGCCGACGCGCCGGGTCGGCTTGGCGTCGGCGACGAAGCTCGACTCGCGCGCGATCGTCGCGAGCTGCACCGCGACCGGCACCCCGTACTTGGCCTCGGTCCGCCGCATCGCGTCGAACCACTTCGGCCGCTCGGTCTGCATCCGGCACGCGTCGGCGACCGTGCTCGGCGGCTTCTCGTGGCCGCACGCCGCAAGGAGCAACCCCACGCATGCAAGGAGTGCGAGCCGGCGCTCGCGTCCGTGACCTGCCTTCATCTCAACTGCTCGTCCGTGTCTTGCTGCACGTGATCTCGCGCAGAATGCCAAAGACGGGCCGCAAAGCCAAGGAAAAGCTCACACGAAGAAGGCTAAAAGCACAGGGATCGCCGGGATCGCGACGAGGGTCGAGACGACGACGAGGCCGGCGACCTCGTCGGCGCGGGCCTCGTATTTCGCCGCGAGCATGTAGGAGGTGACGGCGACCGGGGTCGCGACCTGGACGACGAGCACCCCGAGCGGCAGGCGCGGCAGGCCGAAGGCGAGGCCGACCGCGAGCGGCACCGGGACGCAGATCGCGAGCTTGAGGAGCGAGAGCCAGAACGCCCGCCCGAGGGCGCGGGGCTGCAAGCCGGCGATGGCGACGCCGAGGGTGAGCAGCATGAGCGGGATCGACATCTGGCCGACGAGATCGAGGGTCGCGCCGGCCCACTGCGGGACCGGCCAGCCGAGGACGAGGAAGACGGCGCCGAGGATCGTGCCCCAGACGAGGGGCTCGCGCACCGCGTTCATCGGGTTGCCGCCGCCCGCCACCACCCAGACGCCGAAGGTGAACGAGATGATCGCCATCACCGCGAAGATGACGACGGCGAAGTCGAAGCCCGCCTGCCCGAAGGCGAAGAGCGCGACGGGCAGGCCGATGTTGCCGGTGTTGCCGAAGGCGAGCGGCGCCCAGTAGGTCGGCACGTCGAGGCCGAGCACGCGCACCAGCAGCCAGACGACGGCGCCGACGGCGACGTAGGCCGCGGTCGCGGCCAGCACGATGTCGAGGAGGAGGCGGGGGTCGACGTCGGAGCGGACGAGGGCCATGAAGATCAGGCACGGCGTCGCCACCGTCATCGACAGGCGGGTGACGAAGGCGACGTCGTAGGCCCAGCCGCCGCGCCGCCAGAGAAAGCCGATCAGGGCGAGGAGGAAGACCGGCGCGACCGCGCTCGCGACGTGCTGAAGCAGTTCCATCCCGTCACCCGTCCCCGACGTCGCGCCGGATCCGGCGCCGGTGCGACCGATTTGCCGCACTGCACAACACGGCTTTCGTGCCGAGTGGACACGATGTCAACCGGCCTGTATTCTCGTTCCGAGGAGAGTGTGGGTCGCGCCATGTTGCAGTCATCAGCGAAGTTCGGACTCGGTCAGGTGGTTCGCCACCGGGTTCACCCGTTCCGCGGCGTCATCTTCGACGTCGACCCGACGTTCAACAACACCAACGAGTGGTGGGAATCGATTCCCGAGGAGAGCCGGCCCAACAAGGACCAGCCTTTCTATCACCTGCTCGCGGAGAACGAGACGTCCTACTACGTCGCCTACGTCTCCGAGCAGAACCTCGTCAGCGACGACTCGGGCGAGCCGGTCGACCACCCCGAGGTCGCCGAGATGTTCGGCGCGCTGCGCGAGGGCGGCCGCTACGACCTCGACGGGCACCTGCACTGAGCCGTCACCACCCCGAGAAGCGCGGCCAGGTCGCGCGCCAGCCCTCCGGCCCGACGACCTCGTAACGGTCGTACTGCGCGCCGGTGGCGCAGGCGTGATTCGGCAGGACGCGGAGGCGGGTGCCGATCGGCAGGTCGGGCGGCGGCAGCTCCGAGCCCGGGCGCTGGGCGACGATGCCGTGCTCCTGGTTGGCGCCGATGACGACGAGGTCGGGGATCGGGCGGCCGGCGAGGTCGCAGACGAGGCCGTAGCCCTGGTCGACGGCCTGGGTCGCGGTGCCGCGGTCGCGCGACATCGCCATCCAGCCGGCGTCGGTGATCGTCCAGCCCTTGTCCCTCTGGTGGCCGATGACCTCGGTCAGCACCGAGAGGGCGATGTCGTCGGTCGTGCAGACCCCGACGCCGGCCTGGAACAGGTCGAAGAACACGCAGACCCCGGCGCGGAACTCGGTCAGCCCCTCGAACGACACCGCGCTCATCAGGGTCGGCGTCGAGCCGACGCTGACGACCGGGCAGGGGTGGCCGGCGTCGCGGAGGATGGCGGCGGCGCCGACGACGGCGCGGCGCTCGCCCTCGGCGGCGGCCTCGAGCGCCGCCCGCCCCTTGGCGACGTAGCTCTCGCCGGCGTGGGTCAGGACGCCGGCGAGCGCGCCCTGCGGGGCGAGGGCGGCGGCGATGGCGCGGAGGAGCCCGGCGTCGTCGGGCCTGACGCCGGAGCGGTGGCCGTCGGCGTCGATCTCGATCAGGGCGGCGAGGGGGAGCTCGGAGGTGGTGGCGGCGGCGACCGCCTCGGCCTGGGCGACGCTGTCGAGGATGACGGTGAAGCGCGCGAGCCGTGCCGCCAGCCCCTTGGCCCGGCCGAGCTTGTCGGGGGCGATGCCGACGCCGTAGGTGATGTCGGTGACGCCGGCCTCGGCGAAGATGTCGGCCTCCTTGAGCGTCGAGACCATCGCCGGTCCCTGCGGGGTGGTCATCTGGCGGCGGGCGACCTCGACCGACTTGGCGGTCTTGAGGTGGGCGCGGTAGGCGACGCCGGTGCCGGCGAGGCGGCCGTGGACGCGGGCGATGTTCGCGCTCATCCGCGGTTCGTCGAGGACGAGGCACGGGGTCGGGAGGGTCGCGAGATCGGTCATCCTCTTCCTCGGCAGTCGGGGGGCGCAGGTGCCCGCGCGTCCCAGTCAACCGGTTGGCGCGCGGTTAGGCAAGCCGCGTCGGCGTGCTTGCCAAAGCGCCTGGGCCCGGCCATTGTCGGGGGATGACCGGTGGTGCCGAGATCGCGCAGTTCCCGACGGTACCGGAGGCGGTGGTGGTCTTCCACCGCACGGAGCTTTCCCTGATTCTGGGGGTTTACGGGCGGGCGGTCGCCGCCGGGCTGTGGCGCGACTACGGCATCTCGATGCTGCGCGACGTGGCGGTCTTCGCGATCTTCCGGCATACCGCCGAGCATCCGATCTACCGGATCGAGAAGCGCCCCAGGCTCGCGGCGCGGCAGGGACAGTACGCGGTGATCGCGATGGACGGGCGCATCCTCAAGCGCGGGTCGGATCTCGCGCAGGTGGTCAAGGTGCTCGAGAAGACGCTGATCCGGGCGGTCTGAAAGGCCTCCGCAAAGGCCCTCGATGTGCCCGGAGGCCGCCCCGTCGCACGGTCGTCTCGCGCGCGAGACGTTAGTCAAGTTATTGATATTGCTGATATACCCACAGCATCGTGCGTTTGATCTGCGACATACCCGGCTTCCTTGACGTGGTTCCGGCACTCGTCGGGGCCGAAGAGGTTGCAGATGTCGCCGACGGCGCGCCAGAGGGCGTCGAGGGTGCGGGCGCCGATGCGGCGGAGGTGGGCCTCGAGCTTGGCGGTGGCCATCTCGATCGGATTGAGATCGGGGGAGTATTTTGGGCAGGAAGAGGGCCCACGCGCCCCTGGCGCGCAGCAGCTCGGCGACCTTCGGGCTCTCGTGCACGGCGAGGTTGTCGAGGATGACCACGTCGCCCTTGCGGAGGCCGGGCGCGAGCGAAGATCGACCGAATAAGCTCTGCCCATGCTCCACCTCCAATCAGGTTGAATCACAAACCACA
>CAZEGY010000039.1:0-15594 GCA_964511815.1 uncultured Rhodovulum sp. | reverse complement strand
AGCTGCCCGAGGACTGGGAGGCGCGGGAGCAGACGCTGTTCCGCTCGACCGCCTATGGCGACGACACCGACCGGCCGGTGAAGAAGTCGGACGGGGCGTGGACCTACTTCGCCCCCGACATCGCCTACCACTACGACAAGATCGAGCGCGGCTTCGACGAGCTCATCGACGTGCTCGGCGCGGACCACGGCGGCTACGTCAAGCGGATGAAGGCGGCGGTGGCGGCGCTGTCGGGCGGGCGGGTGCCGCTCGACGTCAAGCTCTGCCAGCTGGTGCGGCTGTTCAAGGGCGGGGAGCCCTTCAAGATGAGCAAGCGCGCGGGGACGTTCGTGACGCTGCGCGACGTCGTCGAGCAGGTCGGGCCGGACGTGACCCGCTTCGTGATGCTGACGCGCAAGAACGACGCGCCGCTCGACTTCGACTTCGACAAGGCGATGGAGCAGTCGAAGGACAACCCGGTCTTCTACGTCCAGTACGCCCACGCCCGGGCGCATTCGGTGCTGGCGCGGGCGGCGGAGGCGGGGTTCGCCACCGACGACGGGGCGCTCGCCGCGGCCGACCTCGCCGCGCTCGGGGCGCCGGGGGAGCTCGAGCTCGTGCGCAAGGCGGCGGAGTGGCCGCGCCTCGTCGAGATCGCCGCCGCGAGCCACGAGCCGCACCGGATCGCCTTCTATCTCTACGACCTCGCCTCGGTGTTCCACGCCCACCAGCACCAGGGCAAGCTCGACCCCGACCTGCGCTTCATCCGCGAGGACGCCCCCGAGGTGACGAAGGCGCGGCTCGCCCTCGTCCGCGCCGTCCAGCGGGTGATCGCCGCCGGACTCGGCATCCTCGGCGTCGCCCCGATGGACGAGATGCGCTAGGCGCGGTCCGCGCGGAACGCCTTCCGGTTGAAACGACACCCCGGCGGACGCCGCGTTTCGAGGCGCGCGTCTCCGGCGCGGTTTTGCGCGTGCCGGCGGGGAGTTGCAGGGCGGCGTTGAATTTCCTCGCCGCGTTGCGTATCGTCGGGGCACCCCGCAGAGGCGCCGGCTAAGGCGCCCGAAACTTAGGGGTTGGAGCAGAGGCGCATACACGATATGGTGTATGAGAGACAGGCAAGAACCCCATGCGCGATCTTTATGGCGACGACTACGAGTCCGTTGCGGTCGGCGGCGACGCCGCGCTGATCCCCGGCGGCGTGCGCCGGATGGCCGGCGCCGTGGTCTTTCTCGGAATGGTGGCCGGGCTCGGGCTCTGGTCCTACCGCCTCGGCACCCGCGACGCGGCCGAGGTCCCGGTGATCCGGGCGATCGAGGGGCCGGGCCGCATCGAGCCCGCGGACCCCGGCGGGGCGCGCGCCGCCCACCAGGGGCTCGAGGTCAACGACGTGCTCGCCGGCAGGCCGGCGGTGGTCGACGCGGCGCCGGCGATGCCGGCGCGGGACGCGCTCGCCGCCGAGGACGAGGCGCAGGGCGAGCTCGTGCTCGCGGCGCCGGAGGCGATGGCCGCCCGGGTCGCCGCCGAGTCGGGGGAGCTCGCGGTTCCCTCGGCGGAGGTCGAGCCCGACCTCGACGGCGCCCTCGCCCTCGACGACGCCCTCGGGGGACCGGCGGCGCAGGAGGGGGCGCCGATCATCGGCGACGCGGAGGCGACCGGCGCGGCTGCGGTCGCGGCCGCCCCGGCCGCCGCCGGGCCGCGGCCGAGGAACCGGCCGGCGAACCTCGTCGTGGCGCGGGCGAAGCCGGTCGCGGCGACGCCGCAGGCGGCGGTGGCGGCGACGCCGCAGGCGGCGGTGGCGAAGGTCGCCTCGACGATACCGGCGCCGGCCGCCGCCGCCGCCGCGCCGAAGGCGGCGCGCGAGGTGAGCGGGTTGCAGCGGGGCACCCGGCTCGTCCAGCTCGGCGCCTTCGACAGCGAGGCGATCACCCGCAAGGCGTGGGACCAGCTCGTCGCCAAGAACCCCGACCTCCTCGCCTCGAAGAGCCTCTACATCGAGCGGACGACGGCGAACGCGCGGGTCTTCTACCGCCTGCGCGTCGCCGGGTTCACCACCACCGACCAGACCCGGGAGATGTGCGAGGCGCTCCGCGGCCGCGGCATCGACTGCATCCCGGTGACCCTCCAGTAGATGGCGGCGCGGGCGGTCATCCTCGGCTGTGCCGGCCCCGCCCTCTCGGCGGAGGAGCGGCGCTTCTTCGCCGAGGCCGACCCGTGGGGCTTCATCCTCTTCGCCCGCAACGTCGAGACCCCGGCCCGGCTCGCCCGCCTCACCGCCGAGCTGCGCGCCGCCGTCGGCCGCGACGCGCCGATCCTCGTCGACCAGGAGGGCGGCCGGGTCGCCCGCCTGCGCGGCCCGGCGTGGCGCGAGTGGCTGCCGGCGCTCGACGAGTGCCGGCGCCTCCCCGACCGCGGGCGGCGGGCGGCGGCGATGCGCCTGCGCTACCGGCTGATCGCGAGCGAGCTCCGCGCCGTCGGCATCGACGTCGACTGCGCGCCGGTGCTCGACCTGGCGCGCCCCGAGACCCACGCGATCATCCGCGACCGCGCCTACGGCGCCGAGCCGGCGGAGGTGGCGGCGATCGGGCGGGCGGTGGCCGAGGGCCTGCTCGCCGGCGGCGTCCTCCCGGTGATGAAGCACGTCCCGGGCCACGGGCGGGCGACGCTCGACAGCCATCTCGGCCTGCCGCGGGTGAGCGCGGCGGCGGCGGAGCTCGCGGCGGACTTCGCGCCGTTCCGGGCGCTCGCCGACCTGCCGATGGCGATGACGGCACACCTCGTCTTCGACGCGCTCGACGGCTCGGCCCCGGCGACCCAGTCGCCGGCGATGGTGCGGCTGATCCGCGAGAAGATCGGCTTCGACGGCCTCTTGATGACCGACGACCTGTCGATGAAGGCGCTCTCCGGCGGCTTCGGCGAACGGGCGGAGCGGGCGCTCGCCGCGGGCTGCGACGTCATCCTGCACTGCAACGGCGAGCGGGAGGAGATGGCGGCGGTCGTCGCGGCGACGCCGCGGCTGGCGGGACGCGGCGCCGAGCGCGCCGAGGCGGCGCTGGCGCGGCGGGTCGCTCCCGGCTCCTGGGACGTGGCGGCGGCCGAAGCGGAGTTCGCGGCGCTCACGGCCCGAGCCGACGGGGTGGCCCATGCCTGACGACTTCTTCGATCCCGAGACGACCGAGGCGCGGCTCGCCGCCGAGGCGCTCGTCGTCGACGTCGACGGCTTCGAGGGGCCGCTCGACCTGCTTCTGACGCTGGCGCGGACGCAGAAGGTCGATCTCAGGCGGGTGTCGATCCTCAAGCTCGCCGAGCAGTACCTCGGCTTCGTCGAGGCGGCGAAGCGCCTGCGGATCGAGCTCGCCGCCGACTA
Source organism: uncultured Rhodovulum sp. (assembly GCA_964511815.1). Lineage (GTDB taxonomy): Bacteria > Pseudomonadota > Alphaproteobacteria > Rhodobacterales > Rhodobacteraceae > Amaricoccus. Next base: position 12,248 of record CAZEGY010000039.1, on the reverse strand, counting down.
CCTGGTGATGGCGGCGTGGCTCGCGTTCCTGAAGTCGCGGCTGCTGCTGCCGCCCGATCCCGCCGAGGAGGGGCCGTCGGGCGAGGAGCTCGCCGCCCGGCTCGCCTTCCAGCTCGAGCGGCTCGAGGCGATGCGCGACGCGGCGGCGCGGCTGATGGCGCGCGACCAGCTCGGGCGCGACGTGTTCGCGCGGGGCGCTGCCGAGAAGATGACGCGGGAGGTGAAGGTCGAGTGGACGGCGAGCCTCCTCGACCTGATGCGGGCCTACGCGCGCATCAAGACCCGCGACGAGTTCACGCCGCTCCATCTCGGGCGCGGGCCGGTCTACACCATGGAGCAGGCGCTCGAGCGGATGCGCGGGCTCCTCGGCACGGCGACGAGCTGGGTGCAGCTCGCGGCGTGGCTGCCGGACGAGTGGCGCAAGGAGCCGGCGAAGCGGCGCTCGGCGACGGCGGCGAGCTTCGCGGCGGCGCTGGAGCTCGTCAAGGCCGGGCGGCTCGAGGTGCGCCAGGAGGCGGCGTTCGCGCCGATCTTCCTGCGCCAGAGGGAAGAGGAGGACGCGGGATGAACGAGACGGTCCGGGACATTTCGGCTGCGTTCTCGGTGCCTTCGATGCCGGAGCAGGAGCGGATGGTCGAGGCCGTGCTCTTCGCCAGCAAGGCGCCGCTGACGGGCCGCGAGATCGCCGAGCGCCTGCCGCAGGGCTGCGACGTCGGCGAGGCGCTGGCCGGGCTCAGGCGGCGCTACGACGGGCGCGGCGTGCAGGTCGCGCGGGTCGGCGACGCCTGGGCGTTCCGCACCGCCGCCGACCTCGGCTTCCTGATGAGCCGCGAGGTCGTCGAGACCCGCAAGCTCAGCCGGGCGGCGGTCGAGACGCTGGCGATCATCGCCTACCACCAGCCGGTGACCCGGGCCGAGATCGAGGAGATCCGCGGCGTCTCGCTGTCGGGCGGCACCCTCGACCAGCTCGTCGAGCTCGGCTGGGTGAAGTTCGGGCGGCGGCGGATGACCCCGGGCCGGCCGATGACCTTCGTGGTCAGCCAGGGCTTCCTCGACCACTTCGGGCTCGAGACCGAGCGCGACCTGCCGGGGATCGCCGAGCTGCGCGCCGCCGGGCTCCTCGACAACCGCCCGGGCGCGGCGCCGGCGCCGGCGGGCGACGCGACCGAGGACGACTCGCTGCTCGGCGAGCAGGGGGAGCTGCTCGACTGACCGGCGGCCGCCCGGGGGGCTGGCGTCGGAGGAGGGGGTCCTCGGACCCCCTCTTGGCCTTCGGCCAATTCACCCCCGAGGATATTTGCGGACCGAAGATGATCGGGGCGCGCGCGGGCGGCGAAGGCGGTTCATCCCGCCGGGCTGACGCGGAGGCGGGTCAGGCGGTTGTGCTCGCGGTCGAGGACCTCGAAGCGCAGGCCGTGGAAGGTGAAGACCTGGCCGGCGTTGGGGATCGACTGGGCCTCGTGGATGACGAGGCCGGCGATGGTGTTCGCCTCCTCGTCGGGGAGCGCCCAGTCGAGGGCGCGGTTGAGGTCGCGGATCGGGACGCTGCCGCCGACCTCGACCGAGCCGTCGGGCCGGCGCTCGATGCCGTCCGGCTCCTCGACGTCGTGCTCGTCGGCGATGTCGCCGACGATCTCCTCGATGATGTCCTCGAGGGTGACGAGGCCCTGGAGGGCGCCGTACTCGTCGACGACGAGGGCGAAGTGGGTGCGGCGGCGGAGGAACTCGCGGAGCTGGTCGTCGAGGGTGGTCGATTCCGGGACGAAGTAGGGCTCCATCGCCACGTCCATCACGTCGAAGCCCTCGAGCCCGGCGGTGCCCGCCCGCGGGTCCGCGCCGTGCTCGCCGACGAAGCGGTGGACGGCGCGCGACAGGTCCTTGGCGTGGATGACGCCGACGATGTTCTCGGGCTCGCCGCGGAAGATCGGCAGGCGGGTGTGGGGCGAGTTGATCGCCTGGGCGAGGATCTCGGCCGGGGGCGCCTCGGCGTCGAGCATCTCGATGTCGCGGCGGTGCATCATCACCTCCTCGACCCGGCGGTCGCCGAGGTCGAAGCCTTCGAGCCGGCGGTCGAGCGCCCGGGCCTCGGGGCGGCCCTCGTCGCCGGCGGCGGCGACGCCTTCCTCGGCGGGGGGCGCGCCGGGCGGCGGCGCCAGGCGGCGGGCGAGGGCGCGGCCGAGGGCGGCCGGCGGCCCGAAGACGGCGAGGGCGAGGCCGGCCGCGGCCGTCCAGCGCGCCGCCGCGGCCTCGGGGTTGGCGGCGGCGACGCCCTCGGGCAGCAGGACGGCGACGAGGAGGAGCGCCGCGGTCATCGCCACCGCGGCGACGACGATCCCCGCCGGGCCGAGGACGACGGAGAGCGCCCAGGTGGCGAGGGCGACCGCCGCGGCCCCGGCGAAGACGCTGCCGAAGAGGAGCGCGGCGAGGAGCGCGTCGCGGTCCTCGGTCAGGCGGTGGGCGCGCCCGGCGCGGGCGTCGCCGCGCTCGGCGAGGGCGTGGAGCCGCGGGCGGCTCGCCGCGGCGAAGGCGCTGCGCGCCGCGGAGAGGACGGCCGCGAGCAGGAGCAGGACCAGCACGCCGCCCCCGGCGGCCCAGAGGGCGAGGGAGGGCGTCGCCTCGGTCGCGGCAGGCATGGCGGTCCTCTGCGGTTGACGGACAGGCGAGCGTAGCCGCGAGGCCCGCCCCGCTTCAAGCGCGGAGGCGGTCGCCGGTGGACTTGCGGTGGACTTGCGGGGGCCGGGCGGGGGGAGGCGGGCTCAGCTCGACGCCTTCTGTACCCACCGGCCGTGCTCGCGCACCCAGTACACCGCCGCGAGCGCCGCCGCCCGCACCGCGCGCCAGTCGGCGCGGGCGGTCTCGACGGCGCGCTCGTCGCGGCCGTCGAAGAGCAGGCAGGTGCGCTCGAAGCCGGCCATCTCGGCGGTGGTGGCGCGGGCGCCGTCGACGAGCATCAGGATGTTGGCGCCGTTGGGGTTCTCGTCGCCGACGGTCAGGTAGATCGGCTGGAGCGCGGCGTTGCCGGCCGCGGCGGTGCCGTGGGGGAGGAAGCTCTCGTCGGCGCAGGTCCAGAGCATGAGGTCGAGGCCGGCCATGCCGGCCTGCGAGCCGCAGCGGACGACGACGCGCCAGCCGCGGTCGAGCGAGCGCTGGAGGAGCTCGGGGAGCGCGGCGTCGAGCGTCGTGCCCGAGAGCTGGTAGAAGCGGACCTCGGGCGCCGGCGTCGTCATCGGGCGCGCGTCAGCCCTGGCGGTCGCGGATCAGGCGGTCGAGGGCGCGGACCCCCCAGCCGGTCGCGCCCTTGGGGCCGAGGTCGGCGTCCTTGGAGAGGTAGGCGACGCCGGCGATGTCGAGGTGGACCCACGGGGTGCCCTCGGCGACGAAGCGCTGGAGGAACTGCGCCGCGGTGACCGCGCCGGCCGGGCGGCCGCCGACGTTGGCGATGTCGGCGATGCGGCTTTTCAGGGCCTTGTCGTAGGCGGGGGCGAGCGGCATCCGCCAGGCGCCCTCGCCCTCGGCGTCGGCGGCGGCGAGGAAGGCGTCGCAGAGGGCGTCGTCGTTGGAGAACACCCCGGCCTTCTCGTGGCCGAGGGCGATGATGATCGCGCCGGTCAGGGTGGCGAGGTCGACGATGCCGGTCGGCCGGAAGCGTTCCTGGGCGTACCAGAGCGCGTCGGCGAGGACGAGGCGGCCCTCGGCGTCGGTGTTGATGACCTCGACGGTGTCGCCCTTCATGGTGCGGACGACGTCGCCCGGGCGCTGGGCGCGGCCGTCGGGCATGTTCTCGACGAGGCCGACGATGCCGACGACGTTGGCCTTGGCCTTGCGCAGCGCCAGGGTCTTCATCACGCCGGCGACGACGCCGGCGCCGCCCATGTCCATCGTCATCTCCTCCATGCCGGCGGCGGGCTTGATCGAGATGCCGCCGGTGTCGAAGACGACGCCCTTGCCGACGAGGGCGAAGGGGGCGCCCTCGCCGCCCTTCCACTGCATGACGACGACCTTCGCGGGGCTGTCCGACCCGCGGCCGACGGCGAGGAGGGTGCGCATCCCGAGCGCCTCGAGCTCGGGCTCCTCCAGCACCTCGACCTCGACGCCGAGCTCGCGGAGGAGGGTCAGGCGGTCGGCGAACTCGGTGGTGGTGAGGACGTTCGCGGGCTCCCAGACGAGGTCGCGGGTGAGAAAGACGCCCTCGGCCTGGGCGAGGAGGGGGGCGAAGGCGGCCTCGGACGCGGCGGGGTCCCTGACCGCGAAGGTCGCGGCGGCGTTGGGGGCGGCGGCGTCGGCGTCGGGCTTGCGGTAGGTGGCGAAGTCGTAGGCGCGGAGGACGAGGCCCTGGGCGATCTCGGCGACGCGCGCCTGGCCGCCGGCGAGGACGGTGAGCGGCACCGTGCCGTTGAAGCCGGCGATGGCGGCGCCGGCGAGGCGGGCCTCGGCGGCGGTGGGCTTCTTCGGGAGCCGGACGACGAGGACGGCCTCGGCGGCGAGGCCGGCGGGGAAGGCGAGGACGTGGCCGGAGCCGGCCTTGGCCCGGGCGAAGGCCTCGCTCGCGACGAGGCGGACGACGGCGCCGCGGGTCAGGCGGTCGACGCGGCGGGCGAGGGTGTCGAGGGCGCCGCCGCCCGCGTCGGCGAAGACCACGAGCCGCCCGGGGGCGTCGGCGATTTTCTCCGGGGTGGCCGCGACGAAGGCGGTTTGCAGTGGCGCGGTCACGTTGCTCTCCATTAAGTTGCCGTCCAATCGGAAAGCCCCTTAGCGGCTTTCCCCGGCGTTGGCCAGTTGGGGGAGCCCCGCGGGGCCGGGGCGCGCGGCGAGAACGACGAGGCGAGGCGCACGGGTGGGACGAGCGTGAGACGACTGGACCGCTACATCCTGCGCCAGCTCGTCGCCGCGCTCGGGTTCTTCGTGCTGATCTTCACCGGCGTCGTCTGGCTGACCCAGGCGGTGCGGCTCATCGACACGGTGATCGCGAGCGGGCAGGGGGCGCGGATCTTCCTCGAGTTCTCCGCGCTCGTCCTGCCGCAGGTCTTCGTCATCGTGCTGCCGCTCTCCGGCATCGGCGCGGCGCTCTATGCGCTCAACCGGCTCTACACCGACAGCGAGCTCATCGTGATGATGGGCGCGGGGCTCGGGCCGCTGGCGATGCTGCGGCCGGTGACGATGTTCGGGGCGCTGATCGGGGCGCTGATGGCGGTGGTGCTGATGGTGCTCGTGCCGCTGTCGGGGGCGATCCTCGCCGAGCGGACCCGGGCGATCCGCTCCGACCTCGCCAACGCGCTCATCGTCGAGCGCCAGTTCCTGCACCCGGCGGCGGGGCTGACGCTGTTCATCGCCGACACCAGCCGCGAGGGCGAGATGGCGGGGATCTTCATCAACGACCAGCGCGATCCGGCGCAGGCGGTCACCTACTCGGCGGAGCGGGCGCTGCTCGTGCGCGAGGGCGACGAGGCGCGGCTCGTGATGTTCGAGGGGGTGGCGCTGACCAGCGGCGCCCGCGGCGAGCAGCTGACCTCGGTGCGCTTCGACCAGTTCGTCTTCGACCTGAGCGACCTGCTCCGCCAGGACGGCGACCGGGTGCCGCGGCCGTCGGAGTACGCGGTCTCCGCACTGCTGCGCCCGACGCCGGAGATGCTCGCGAGCGGGCGCTACGGCGTCGGCGACTTCGTCTCGGAGGGGCACTACAAGCTCAGCCTGCCGCTTCTCGGCATGGTCTATCCGATGATCGCGCTCGTCACGCTGCTCGCCGGCGGCTACCGGCGGAGCGGGTTCGGCAAGCGGGTCGTCGTCGCGATCGCGATCGCGGCCCTCCTCCAGGTGCTGGTCTTCGGGGTGCGCGCGCGGGTCCAGGAGCGCCCCGAGCTCTGGCCGCTCATGTACCTGCCGATCCTCCTCGGCTTTCTCTACGTCGCCACGCTCGTCGTGCGCCTCAGCCGGCCGCGGCGGCGCCCGGGGCCGAGCGCGGGGCCGAGCGCGGGGCCGAGCGCGGGGGGAGTGGCATGACGCTCTTCCGCTACATCCTGCGTGGCTTTCTCCGCGCGACGCTCGCGGTCTTCGCGATCATCGCGCTCGTCGTCATCCTGTTCACCGGGGTCGAGAACCTGCGGCGCTTCGGCGACACCGACGCGAGCTTCGGCGACGTGCTGCGGGTGACGCTGCTCCAGGCGCCGGAGGTGCTCTACCAGGTGTTTCCGCTGGTGCTCATGCTCGCGAGCCTCGTCACCTTCCTGCGCTTCGCGCGGACGAGCGAGCTCGTGGTCATGCGCGCCTCGGGGGTGTCGGCGCTCGAGCTCATCGCCGTGCCGGTGGCGGCGGCGATGGTGATCGGCATCGCCTTCGTCGCGGTGGTCAACCCCTTCGTCGCCGCCTCGATCAAGCGCGGGCTGGTGCTCGAGGACGACTTCCGCAGCGGCGGCTCGTCGCTGCTGTCGTTCTCGCCCGACGGCGTCTGGCTGCGCCAGGCCGACAGCGAGGGCCAGACGGTGATCCAGGCGGCGCGGACCAACGCCGACGGCTCGATCCTGACCCGGGTCCACATGCACCGCTTCGACCACGACGGCACGCTCTACGCCCGGATCGAGGCGCCGGCGGCGCGGCTCGGGGCGGGCTCGTGGCTGCTCGAGAACGCCTCGGAGTGGCGCCTCCAGGACGACGGCAGCTTCCGGCGGGTGGTCGCCGGCGACCGCATCGAGTTGCCGACGCCACTGACGAGCGACGAGATCCTCGACAGCTTCGCCGCGCCCGAGACCGTCGGCTTCTGGGACCTCGGGCGCTTCATCGGCCAGATGGAGGACTCGGGCTTCTCCGGCCAGCGCCACCGGCTCTTCCTCCAGAGCGAGCTGGCCAAGCCCGCGCTCTATGCGGCGATGGTGCTGATCGGGGCGGCGTTCGCGCTCCGCCCGACGCGGTTCGGGCAGACCGGGGTGATGATCCTGTTCGCCGTCCTCGCCGGGTTCGGGCTCTACTTCCTCAAGGACTTCGCCGAGTCGCTCGGGGGGAGCGGGGAGATCCCGCTGCTCGTCGCGGCGTGGACGCCGCCGGTCGCCGCCATCCTGCTCGCGGTGTCGCTGCTCCTCCACCTCGAGGACGGCTGAGGTGCGCCGTCTCGTCCTCCGTCTCGTCCTCCGCCTCGTCCTCCTCCTCGCCCTCGTCCTCGGCCTCGCCGCCCCGGCGGCGGCGCAGGACGACGCCGCGGCCGGGCTGCCGGCGCTGCTGACCGCCGACACGGTGAGCTACGACCGCGAGCGGCGGCTCCTCGTCGCCTCGGGGGACGTCGAGGTGCTCTACCGGGGCCGGGTGCTGCGGGCGCGGCGGATCACCTACGACGAGGGCGCCAACGAGATCCGCGCCGAGGGGCCGCTCGTGCTGACCGACCCCGACGGCGGGGTCGTCCTCGCCGACGCCGCGGCGCTGACGCCCGACCTGCAGGAGGGGCTGATCTCGAGCGCGCGGCTGCTCATCGACGGCCGGCTCCAGCTCGCCGCGGCCGAGGTCCGCCGCAGCGGTGGGCGCTACGCGACGCTGCAGCGCACGATCGCGAGCTCGTGCACGATCTGCGCCGGCAACCCGACGCCGACCTGGGCGATCCGCGCCTCGCGGGTGACCGAGGACCCGGTGGCGCGGCGGCTCTACTTCGAGAACGCCCGGCTCGAGGCCTTCGGGGTGCCGATCGCCTTCGTGCCGCGGCTCAGCATCCCCGAGCCCGGGGTGCGGCGGGCGAGCGGGGTACTGCCGCCGGTGTTCCAGCAGTCGGGCATCTACGGCTTCGGCTTCAAGCTCCCCTACTACCGCGTGCTCGGCGAAGCGTCGGACACGACGATCACCCCGTTCGTGACCACCGGCGGCGGCGTCCTCGCCGAGGGCGAGTACCGCCGGCGGTTCTCGAACGGCGGCTTCGACCTCTGGGGCGTCATCGGCCTCGCCGACAACCTCGACGAGGACGGCACCAGCCACGACGGGGCCGGGCGCGGGGCGGCGAGCGCGATCGGCGTCTTCCGGCTCCCCCACGACTTCGTCTTCGACTTCGACCTCAACGTCGCGACCGACAAGAGCTTCCTCACCCAGTACGACTATACCGACGCGGACCAGCTCACCAGCGTCGCGCGGCTGGTGCGCACCCGGGAGTACGACTACTTCGAGGTCGCGACCGCCGCCTTCCAGAGCCTGACCGACGACGACGACGAACAGGACGTGCCCTTCGTCTTTCCCGAGTTCACCTACCGCCGCCTCGCGGACACGCCGGCGATCGGCGGCCGCCTCGGGATCGAGGTCAACTCCCTCGGGGTCTGGCGCCACGAGGGCAGCATGATGATGCGCGGCGGCGGCGCCTTCGACTGGAACCGCGAGTGGGACCTGCCGAAGGGCATCCGCGGCACCACGACCGCGGCGACCCTCGTCGACGTCTACCGGGTGTGGGACAACCCCGACGTGCCCGACGCCTGGGAGAGCCAGGTCGTCCCCGCCGCCGCCGTCGAGCTGCGCTGGCCGTTCGCGAAGGTCTCGGGGGGCGGGGCGAGCCACGTCATCGAGCCGATCGGCCAGGTGGTGTGGTCGACGGCGATCCACGACCAGCGGAACATCCCGAACGAGGACAGCCGCCTGCCCGAGTTCGACGAGACCAACCTCTTCTCGCTCAACCGCTTCCCGGGCCTCGACCGGTCGGAGACCGGGCTGCGCGCCAACCTCGGGGTGAGCTACACCCGCTACGATCCGGCCGGCTGGTCGATGGGGCTGACCCTCGGCCGGGTCGTCCGCGACACCGAGATCGACGACTTCGCCGAGGGCACCGGCCTCGCCGGGCGCTGGTCGGACTGGATCGCCTCGGCCTCGCTCGAGCTGCCGTGGGGCCTCGGCGTCGTCAACCGGGCGCTCTTCGATTCGGGCCTCGACTTCCGCCGCAACGAGTTCGCCCTCGTCTACGACGGCGGGTTCGGGGCGCTGCGCGCCGCCTACACCTACCTCGCCGCCGACGACACCAACCCGATCCTCGGCCCCCAGCCCGAGGTCAACGAGCTCGCCCTCGACGCCCGGGTGCGCGTCCATCGCAACTGGGAGCTGCGCGGGCTGTGGCGCTACGACGTGGCGACGAACGCCAACCTGCGCGCCGGGGCGGGGATCACCTACGGCAACGAGTGCGCGGAGTTCGACCTTTCGGTCTCGCGCCGCTATACCACATCGTCTAACGTGCCGCCCTCGACGTCGATCGGCTTCGCCGTGCGCCTGTCGGGGGTCGGAGACGACGGAGAGTTCCGGTGGCCGGCGCGCGTCTGCACGCCGCACGGGGCCTGACGAGCACCTGAACGACGGAGACGGAGCGGGAATGCGGCGGATACTCGGGGTGATGGCGCTCTGCCTCGCGGCGGGGCTTCTCGGCGGCGGCCCGGCGCGCGCGGCCAACCCCTACGCGGCGGCGATCACCGTCAACAACGGCGTCATCACCTTCTACGACATCGACCAGCGCATGAAGCTGCTCGAGGCGCTCGGCGCCAACGGCGACCTGCGCAAGCTCGCGGTCCAGCAGCTGACCGAGGACCGGGTGAAGAAGCAGGCCGGCAAGGACATGGACATCGAGCTCCCCGACGGCGCGGTCGAGGGCGGCATCGACGAGTTCGCGACGGGCCGCGGCCTGACCCCGGAGGAGGTCTACGACGTTCTCGAGGTGCGCGGCATCGACGTCCAGACGATGAAGGACTTCGTCGAGGCGGGCCTGCTCTGGCGCGAGGTCGTCGCCCAGCGCTTCCGCGCCCGCGCCCTGCCGAGCGAGACCGACATCGACGCCGCGCTCGAGCAGCGCCAGACCCAGCCGCAGGAGATGCTGACCCTCGGCGAGATCGCGCTGCCCTTCGGCGAGCACGGCGAGGCGGAGACCCACGCGCTCGCCGCCGACCTCTACCGCCGCCTGTCGCGGGGGGCGAGCTTCCCGGCGCTGGCGGCGGAGTACAGCCGCAGCGGCTCGGCCGAGCGCGGCGGCGTGCTCGACCCGGTGCCGGCGGACCGCCTGCCGCCGGCCTTCCGCACCCAGGTGCTGCTCCTGAGCCCCGGGCAGGTGACGCGGCCGATCCCGATCTCGGGCGGGCTCGCGCTCGTCAAGCTGGTCTCGATCGGCCGCGAGCGGCTGCCGCCGATCCCCGAGGACGAGATCCCCGCCGCGCGCGAGCAGCTCCGCCAGCTGCTCTTCAGCGAGCGCATCCAGAGCTTCGGCCAGGGCTATCTCCAGGAGCTGATCGGCGACGCGCTCATCGTCGAGCGATGAGCGCGCCGGTCGCGCTGACCCTCGGCGATCCGTCGGGGATCGGGGGCGAGATCGCGCTCAAGGCGTGGGCGGCGCTCGGCGGGCGGCTGCCGTTCTTCCTCCTCGGCGACCGCGGCCACGTGGCGGCGCTCGGCGCCCGGCTCGGGGTTCCGGTGGTGGCGATCGACGCGCCCGAGGCGGCGGCCGAGGCGCTGCCGCGCGGGCTTCCCGTCCTCGACCATCCGCTGCCGCGCCCGGCGCCGCCGGGGGCGCCCGACCCGGCGAACGCCGCGGCGGTGATCGCGATCATCGCCCGCGCCGTCGCGCTGGTGCGGGAGGGGCGGGCGGCGGCGCTCTGCACCAATCCGATCCACAAGAAGGCGCTGAAGGACGGGGCGGGGTTCGGGTTTCCCGGGCACACCGAGTTCCTCGCCGATCTCTGCGGTGCCGCGCGCCCGGTGATGATGCTCGCCGCCCCCGGCCTGCGCGTCGTGCCGGTGACGATCCACATTCCGCTCGCCGAGGTGCCCGCGGCGCTGACGGCGGCGCTGCTCGAGGAGACGCTCCGCGTCACCCACGCCGGCCTCGTCGCCGACTTCGGCCTCCCGGCCCCGCGGATCGCCGTCGCCGGGCTCAACCCGCACGCCGGCGAAGGCGGCGCGATGGGGGGCGAGGAGGGCGCGGTGATCGCCCCGGTCCTCGACCGGCTGCGCGGCGAGGGGATGGCGCTCTCCGGCCCGCACTCGGCCGACACGCTCTTTCACGCCGCGGCGCGGGCGCGCTACGACGCGGCGGTGTGCATGTACCACGACCAGGCGCTGATCCCGATCAAGACCATCGCCTTCGACCAGGGCGTCAACGTCACCCTCGGGCTCGACTTCGTGCGCACCTCGCCCGACCACGGCACCGCCTACGACATCGCCGCCGAGCTCGTCGCCGACCCGGCGAGCCTCGTCGCCGCGCTCGGGCTCGCCGCGGAGATGGGGGCGCGGCGGGCGGCGCGGCGGTGAGCCTCGACGACCTGCCGCCGCTCCGCGCCGTCATCGCGGCGCACGGGCTCTCGGCGAGGAAGGCGCTCGGGCAGAACTTCCTGCTCGACCTCAACCTGACCGCGAAGATCGCCCGGCGCGCCGGCGATCTCGCGGCGTGCGACGTGCTCGAGATCGGCCCGGGGCCGGGGGGCCTGACCCGCGGGCTCCTCGCCGAGGGGGCGCGCCACGTCGTCGCCATCGAGCGCGACGACCGCTGCCTGCCGGCGCTCGCCGAGATCGCCGCCGCGGCGCCGGGGCGGCTGACGGTGCTGGCGGGCGACGCGCTGGCGCTCGACCCGCTGCCGCACCTGACGCCGCCGGTGCGGGTGGTGGCGAACCTGCCCTACAACGTCGGGACCGAGCTCCTCGTGCGCTGGCTGACGCCGCCGGTCTGGCCGCCGTTCTGGGAGAGCCTGACGCTGATGTTCCAGAAGGAGGTCGCCGAGCGCATCGTCGCCGCTCCGGGCTCCAAGGCCTACGGGCGGCTGTCGATCCTCGCGCAGTGGCGGGCCGAGGCGCGGATCGCCTTCGAGATCCCGCCGCGGGCCTTCACCCCGCCGCCGAAGGTGACGAGTGCGGTCGTCCACCTCGACGCGCTCGCCGCGCCGCGCTTCCCGGCCGACGCGCGCATCCTCTCCGAGGTCGTCGCCCTCGCCTTCAACCAGCGGCGGAAGATGCTCCGCGCCAGCCTCCGCGCCCTCGGGCCCGACGTCGAGGCGCTGCTCGCCGCCGCCGGCATCCCGGCGACCGAGCGCGCCGAACGGGTGTCGCTCGAGGGGTTCTGCACGCTCGCCCGGCTGGTCGCGGCCGCGCGCGCCGGGTGACGGCCGGCGCCGGCCCCCGAAACGAGAACCGCCCTGCCGAGGGGGCAGGGCGGGGATGGGTCACTCGGCCTCGACGACCGGCGCCGGGGCGGGCGCCTCGGCCCGTGGGCGGCGGCGCCGCTTCGGCGCCGGAGCCGGCTCCTCGCCGGCCTCGGGGGCCGGGGCGGG